>CADBUS010000001.1 GCA_902797895.1 uncultured Bacteroidia bacterium
AATCTCCTCTGTCACTCTGAACGCAGTGAAGAGTCTTATTGAAACCTATAAACTCTAATAGATTCTTCGCTAATGCCATTCGGCAGGCTCAGGGCAGGCTTCTGAATGACGGAGCAGAGCAGCACAGCCCCAGCCGCAGACGAATGGAGAGCAATAGCACTAAGCTATCGCACATAGTCAAGGATGGGGAGTGTGCTGTCTGCGAAGTTGCTAAATTCCCCTAACTACCTGATAGAAACCACCAATTCTTGCAAGAACTTGGTAAACTTGTCTAACGATGCAAGATTGAGCTTCTCTCCCGGAGCGTGTACTCCTCTGAGTGTTGGACCAAAGGAGATCATATCCATATCAGGGAACTTGAGGCTGAATAGGCCGCACTCCAAACCGGCTGGAGTTACAATAACCTTTGCCTCCTCCTTAAAGAGCCTCTTATATACCTTCTTGGAATGTTCCAATATCTTGGAATCGAGATTAGGAATCCATCCCGGGTACTCTCCTGCGTGAGTAATTTTTGCACCGGCAAGAGCCCAACAAGCCTCCATCTGCTGCGCCATCCATCTTCTCTCAGATACCACCGCGCTCCTCTGGCTTGAGCCTATAACTATCTTATTGTTAGGCTTCATCTTGATGGATGCAAAGTTTGTGGAGATCTCTATAAGCCCCTCAATAGTGTCGCTTATCTTATACGAACCGTGAGGCGAGGCCACCGCAGCATAAATCAGCGATGCCATAGTATTCTCATCTATCGCCTTCAGCTTGCACTCCACCCTCTCAAGGCTCATCTGCACTCCACCATCCGGAATGGCAAACTCCGCCAACACATTCTCTCTCACCTCGTTAAAGATACTCTCTACAGACTTGCGAGCAGAAGCTGCTACTCCAAAAACGGCGTGGGCATTTCTCGCAATTGCATTGCGCTTGTTACCGCCATCTATCTCATACAGCTCCATCTTGTGCTTATCCATCACCTTATACAAGAATCTTGCAAGCTGCTGGTTGGCATTTACCCTGTTCTTATTTATATCATCTCCGCTATGGCCGCCAAGACTGCCGAATACGCTTACCTTATACTTTATAAACTCCTTTGTCTGAGGCTTTAAGCTATACTTGAACTCGGCTGTTGTATCTATTCCGCCATTGCAGCCAATGCAAAGCTCTCCCTCCTCTTCAGAATCGAGATTGAGCATTATCCTACCTGTAACAAACTCAGGCTTAAGGTATTCTGCACCGTCCAAACCGGTCTCTTCAGAAACGGTAAAGAGCGCCTCCAATTTACCTGTCTTGATGGTTTTATCTATAACAAGGGCAAGTTGAGCCGCCATACCTATTCCACAATCTGCTCCCAAAGTGGTCTCTTTTGCAATAAGCCAACCATCCTCTATCTCATATTTGATAGGATCTTTTGCAAAATTGTGTTTGGAATCGGGATGCTTCTCGCACACCATATCGGAGTGGCTCTGCAGAATTATTGTTGGAACATTCTCCATTCCCTTGTCTGCCGGCTTGGTAATGAGCACATTGCCAACCTCATCTTTTTTTGCAGGAAGAGAGTGTTTTTTTGCAAAATCGAGTAGCCATTTTACTATCTTCTCCTCGTGGCCGCTTTCGCGAGGAATAGTGGTAATCTCTTTGAAGATATCAAGAATAGTTTTGCTTGTCATATCTGTATATTTTATAATTATCTGCTATACAAGCACTTGCACATAGCGCACTCCTGCTGTTTAGAGGCTGTGGCTACTTGTTGGGCTTAAGTTGGCGCTCCAAATCTGCCACATAGCCCCTTATGTTGCGGTCTGTATCCATAAGATCTGAGACTGTGCTGCAGGCGTGGAGAACAGTTGCGTGATCTTTTCCTCCCATCTGACTCCCGATAGATGCCAACGAGGTTTTAGTCAAATTCCTTACAAGATACATCGTTATCTGACGGGCCTGAACAATTTCCCTCTTGCGGGTTTTGGAGACTATCATATCAGGAGTTATCTTAAAGTACTCGCACACAGCTGTTTTAATCTTCTCCAAAGTAAGCTCGCAAGACTCAACATTTACAATCTGCTTGGTAACCCTCTTTGCAAGCTCTATGGTTATGCTCTCTTTATTATAGGTGGAGTGAGCCATAAGAGTAAGTATGGTTCCCTCAAGCTCCCTTACGCTACCTGTAACCTTATTTGCCAGATACTCAACCACATCATCCGGAAGCTCAATACCCTCGTTTGCGCTCTTGGCCTTAAAAATCTTCACTCTTGTGGAGTAGTCCGGCTGCAAAAGCTCCGCAGAAAGCCCCCATCTGAAACGTTGTAGCAGGCGAGGCTCAAACCCTTGTAAACTGCTTGGAGCACAGTCAGATGTAAGAATCAGCTGCTTGCCCTCCTGATGGAGCACATTGAATATATGGAAAAAGACATTCTGTGTTCCCTTACTTGTAAACTCCTGAACATCATCCAAAATAAGCACATCAATCTGCTGGTAGAAATGGAGAAAATCGGTTATCATATTGCCTACTACGGCATTCTGATATTGAGTCTTAAAGACATTTGCACTCACATAGAGTACTATTTTATCCGGATTCAACTCCTTTACTCTCAAACCTATAGCCTGAGAGAGATGGGTTTTGCCAAGTCCCGAACCTCCGTGTATAAAGAGCGGATTGAAGGGATTATGACCGGGAGCCTGAGCCACTGTCTCGCCCGCGCTTCTGGCAAGGCGGTTGCAATTACCCTCTATAAAGTTCTCAAACGAGTATTTCGGATTTAGGCCGGGCTTAATGTTGAGTTTCTGAATACCCGGAATAACAAAGGGATTCATCTTCTCTTTATCATCTATAGGGATATTTATATCCTTATTCTGCGGCCCCTCCAATGTTTGATGCTCATACTTCAGAACCGAATTTGAGAGCACCCTCACATTATACATCAGCTTCACTTTCTCCCCAATCACCCTTTTGAGAGTCTTTTTAAGAATATCTATAAGCGGCTCCTCCTCCAACTTACGCATATAGGCATCAGAAGGTACCTCTATAGTAAGGGTAAAATCTTTCAGCGATACCGGTATTATTGGTTTGAACCACTTTGAATACACTGCCTCCGGAACATTGTTTTTGATAATCCGCAGACACTCTTCCCAAACTTTTATATAGTTGCTTTCGCCCATTGAACTCAAATGTAAAATTGATTTTCAAACAAAATCGCCAACCGAGATTGGCAGAACAAAAGTGGGGAAAAAAAAGTTATAAAAAAAACTGCGCGCCTATTGTTTTTTTGAGAAAAAATTTAAGGCTCTATAAATCAGTATGAAAAAATTTTTTCATTTATAATATACTGATAGCAAACACATTACAAACCAAACCTCTTTTAACTCATTTGCTTTGCGAGCCTTTAGAGATAGTTAAATTTTAGTTAAAAAACACTTATCTTAAAATACCTTTTAGGATTCTCTTTAATCCTCTGAACAAGAGAGTTTATCTCATTCACAAGGCTATCTACAGAGTTGTGCAATTTATCTGTGGAGAGCAGTTTTCCTGTGGTGGATTCAGGGGAGCGCAACTGTGCAAGCAGAGCATTCAGCTCGTTTACTGTTTGGGCGAGTTTTACCTTGGAGAGCTCCTCGGTTGTTTTGTTTATATTGCCGAGTACGCGGTTAAGATCACCATCGGGAGCAGACAAAGATGTTGTTATTGTATTTATGTTGCTCAGCGATGAATTAAGCTGCGGCGTCATCTTGTTCAGCGAGCCGGAAAGTGCCTCTATATTTGTAAGGCTGTGGTTGAGTTTACTCAAAGATGATTTAAGGTCTTGCTGCGCCTTTGCATCTAAAGTGGAGTTTATTGAGATAAGCACACTGTCTAAATTCTCAAGCACACCGTAAATTTTATCCTTTAGCGGCACAAATTGGCCATACAATATAGAAAGCATATCGGGAATACTCTTGCCCATCAGGGTATCTCCGCTACCGGCGTGAAGCTGGGCAGTTCCGAGGGCTATTCTAAGAGCCTTGCCTCCAAGCAGATCTGAACTATAAACCTCCGCTCTGGAATCTATCGGAATAACATAATCCCTCTTTACATTAAGGGCAAGCATAAACTTGTCTCTCACCGGATCAAACTCTATCTTATCTATAGAGCCCACTTTAAGGCCCCTGATATATACCGGTGCTGTGGCGGTAAGCCCCTCT
>CADBUS010000002.1 GCA_902797895.1 uncultured Bacteroidia bacterium
TCTCTCACCGGATCAAACTCTATCTTATCTATAGAGCCCACTTTAAGGCCCCTGATATATACCGGTGCTGTGGCGGTAAGCCCCTCTACCTCAGTTAAATATGTATAATATGTATTTTTCTTGTTAAAGAGGTCGTACCCCTTTAGAAAGTTTATCAGAAAAAATAGAGCAATAATAATTGCTATTACAAAAAAACCTATCTTCTGGCTGCTTGTTATCTTCATATCTATCTCCTTGTAATCTATATCTTTATATACTCTGTCTAATATACTCTATCTACAATTTTACCCTCTTTCACCCCTATCACAAATGCTCCCTTAAAGAGTTTTGCTATCTGCGGCAGGTTTTGCTGCGCCTGCTGCTTGGTATCCCAACCTCCTACATAGTATTTATAAAGGCCGTTTTCCTGCACAAATCTAACATCTTTTCTCCCTTTGAAGTGGCTTGCAGAGCTTTGCAATCTCTTTGGAGTAGCCATTATCTGAACGGCATATACCACTTTACTCTTTTGATTATCAGCCCTTTTTCCCTCATCTGCAGTAGCCTTTTTTTCAACTTTTTTTTCAGCCTCTATTTCATTCTCTTTCTTATCCTCTTTTTCCTTGCCGAGAGCTTTTTCTTCCTCCTCTTCGGTTAAGAGTGCCTTTTCATAATCTACTCTGTACTTGCCAAAAGCATCGCACAGGCGGCGGGCAATCTCCCTCTGCCCCTTCTCTGTGGTAATAATCTTCCTATCCTCCTCGTTGGAGAGAAAGCCTATCTCGGTTAGCACAGAAGGCATTGTGGTACGCCAAAGCACCACAAAACCGGCCTGCTTTACTCCGCGGTTGAGCTTTACAGGCCCTTTGGCATACTCCTTCTGGATATAAGTTGCAAACTTTATACTCTGCTCAGAATGAGCGTTTTGTAGTAAAGAGAATATAATATAGGATTCCGGCGATGAGGGGTCAAATCCCTCATACTTTGTGGTGTAGTCATCCTCCATTGCTATTACCGCATTCTCCCTCTTTACTATGTCAAAGTTTCCTTGGCTCACTTGATTACCCATAGTATAGGTCTCCGAGCCTGAAATTCTGCTGAGATTGGAGGCAAGAGAGTTGGCGTGGATTGAGAGAAACAGATCTGCCTTGTTGCGGTTGGCTATGGCTGCCCTCTCGTCCAACGGAATAAAAACATCTTTGTCTCTGGTATAGACAATTTTTATATCCGGATGCTCCTCTTTGAGCATCTTACCTAATTTGAGGGCAACGGAGAGCACTATGCTCTTTTCGTTATATTTCTTATCGGGGCTTATGCAGCCGTAGTCTCTGCCTCCGTGGCCTGCATCTATAACAACGCACTTCATCTTTTGATACCCCTGTTGCTCATTTTGCGCATAAGCCCCTGCCGCTGTAAAAAGCAGCAACAAGGCAGCCGCGGCAGAGCCGACAACCCACACTCTCCATTTTTCCCTTAACACTTTCTTCACTTTGGGCTATATTTGGTATTAAAATGCTACATTTGCAAGTTACAGGCCAAGTTGTGTCTTGCCTGCCACAAATTTACAAATAAATTGAGAAAGTGACATTTCTGAGCAAAAAAGAGCGTAGTTGGGATTGGGCTGTTTTAGGACTGCTCTGCTTTATTGTATTGCAGAGTTTTGCCATTGGCTCAAGCCATAAGGGCGGCGGCAGAATTGCGGCCGATACCCTTAAACGCTCTCAGCTTATGCTCAATGATTCTATCCCGATAGACTCGCTCTCTCGTGAGATTTTGCTCAAAGATTCTCTATTTAGAGATACTCTGTTTAGAGATTCGCTACTTAACGACTCTCTGCGCAAAGACTCTCTCTTTATTGTGGATTCCGCCTTTATAAGCGAGCTTAAAGAGCCGGTATTCTCCACAGGCAGAGATTCGAGCGTGGAGATTATGACAGATGGCAGGCGTATGATGTACTACTATGGAGATGTTACCGTAACCTACGGCGATATTACCCTAAAGTCTGACTATATGGCCTACAATGTGCAAACCAGAACGGTATTTGCCAAGGGGTTGCCAGACTCCACAGGTGTGGTGCAGGGTATGCCGGAACTGCGTGAAGGCAACTCCACATACAAGATGGAGAGCGTATATTACAACTTTGATACTAAGAAGGCCAAAATAAGGAATATGGTAACCCAAGAGGGAGAGGGAAGCATAAGGGGCAAGTTCATTAAAAAGATGGCAGACAACTCAATAAATATCTCAAAGGGTATCTATACCACCTGCGATGCCGAGGAGCCTCACTTCTACCTCCAAATGACTGCTGCCAAGGTAATTAACAGCGGCCCTGTTCAAAAGACCATATTCGGCCCTGCATACGTGGTTATTGAGGATGTGCCAACTCCTTTTGCCCTGCCGTTCGGCTTTGCACCCAAAATAAGCAAACGCAGCGGAGGAGTACTCTTTCCAACATACGGAGAGGAGGTTGCAAGAGGCTTTTATTTAAGAGGGTTGGGCTACTACTTTGTATTTGGAGACCATTTTGATGTGGCCACAACTGCCGACATTTATACCAAAGGCTCTTGGGCTGTAAATGTAAACTCCAGATACACAAAGCGTTATAAATACAATGGAAATCTATCCGGAGTATATTCGGTAGATATTACAGGAGAGAAGAATCAGCCGGACTACAGCAAAAGCACCAATTTTGCCCTCAACTGGAGCCACAGTATGGATTCCAAGGCAAAACCGGGTACCACATTCAGAGCCTCCGTAAACTTCTCCAGCCCATCCAACAGCCGCTACAACTCAACCACTATAAACCAGGCACTTACAAACCAAATTTCATCATCCATATCATACGGAAAAACCTGGGCAGGCACCCCATTCTCGCTCTCTGTGAATGCTCTCCACAGCCAAAATTCCAGAGACAGCTCATACGCAATCACATTCCCTAACATAACCTTTACCGTAAACAGAATTTATCCGTTCAAAAGAAAGGTAATGGTGGGCAAGCAGAAGTTTTATGAAGATATAACATTCAACTACTCAGCCCATTTTGATAACAAGATAAACTTCAAGAGCAGCGAGGTTGGGCAGCCAAACTTCTTCAACAAAATGAAGAACGGAATGCAGCACTCGTTCAATATAGGTTTGCCTACATTCACTCTGCTTAAATATATACAGGCATCGCCGAGCGTAAACTACGGTATGAACTGGTATTTTTCAGACTCCGAGCAGTATTACGATATAAGAAA
>CADBUS010000003.1 GCA_902797895.1 uncultured Bacteroidia bacterium
AAAGTGCAATATATTGAGCAGATTGTGGGCAGCTCTTATATTTTTTACAAGGTTGCCGCTCTGGAGGATATCCACACCGCCCAAAAAGGCTTTTGAAAGCGTAGTGGAGTTTTGGCCGCTTATCGGCTGGCTCACAGGAGCAGTAATGGGGGGGATTATATATCTGCTTGCACCATACAATCAGTTAATGGCTGTAACTGTGGCAGTTGCAGCAAGAATGTTGCTTACGGGAGCTTTGCACGAAGACGGACTTGCCGATTTTTTTGACGGATTTGGAGGAGGGTGTAATCGCACAAGAATTTTGGAAATAATGAAAGACTCCCATATAGGAACATACGGAGTTCTGAGCCTTATACTCTATTGCCTTGCAGTTGTAATTTCTGTGGGTACAATAGATTACAGAATAGCTGCTCCGCTTGTTGCCTTTGCGGATCCCTTTGCTAAAATGGTTGCCGCGCATATCATATTTCTACCATACGCCAGAGCAGAGCAAGAGGCTAAATCCAAAACTCTCTATAGGCCAATGAGCTTTGTACGCTATATCTTTATGGTAGTGCAAGGGCTGCTGCCATTAGGGTTATTTATACTATATATCAGCTATTTAGCAAATATGGAAGGGGCTGTAATTTTAGAGAATTGGTTAAATATTCTGTTAATAATATGCCCTCTTGCTACAGCGGCATTTCTGACAATGCTCATAAATAAAAAAATAAGAGGCTATACGGGAGATTGCTGCGGAGCACTCTTTTTGCTCACAGAACTATCTATACTTATAACAGCCTCATTTATAATGTAACAGATAAGACAAGCAACATACTATGGAGATAATTTTGGTAAGACACACAAGCGTAGATGTAGAGCCGGGTACCTGCTATGGTTGGAGCGATGTTAATGTAGCCGCCACCTTTGAGAGTGAGGCACAGGCCACATTGGAGAGAATCAAGCAATACAAACCATTTGATGCGGTATTTTCCTCACCTCTTAAAAGAGCTACTATGCTTGCCGCATACTGTGGTTATAATGAGCCTATTATAGACAACAGGCTAAAAGAGATGAATATGGGGGAGTGGGAGATGCGCCGCTATGATGATATAACAGATCCCGTTATAGAGCAGTGGTACAAAGATTATTTCAATACTCAGCTCCCTAAAGGAGAGAGTTTTATGATGCTGTATGACCGAATTGCCGATTTTTTAACCTGGCTCAAAGAGCAAAACAGATATAAAAAAGTGGCCGTCTTTGCCCACGCCGGCCCGCTGATGTGCGCTGCCATCTACTCCGGTCTCTACACAAAAGAGGAGGCCCTTGCCCACCTCCCCGCCTATGGCCGGCATATTTCCATTCAAATATAAACAAGTAGGGGGTGCCAAAAGTGTTTTGGCCCCCCTGTTCTCTATACCATAGCTACGCAAAAACTTAACGTTTAAGGTGCAGCAAACGCAACAAGTAACGAATGCCGAGCACTACTCCTGTGAGCGACACAAATGCGCCTCCCAAAAGCAGGAACCACATTACAAAGGTCCACAACCCTTTACGCTCTGCAAATATCTTATATCTAAGGCTATGTAAGCCTTGATAAAGTTGGAAGCTCCACCGAGAGTGAGTATTAAAACTCCTCACAGAGCCGTTATTAGGGTTTATATAATAGACGCTCTTGTCTGCATTCTCAAAGGCTATCTTCCATACAGGCAGCTCCATACGCCCCTTTATATCCAAATAGTAGTTATCGTACTGCTGCATCAACTCCACACTATAACTCTCCCCGAGGTGAGCCGGAGCTACGGCATCAACAGCCTCTTTTTCACCTATATATAGCGCAGAGCAATCATTACCCAAAGCATCTATATACTCAACTCCACCATCTTTCAAATGCACTTTGTAGTATGGATGCTCTCCAAATCCCTCCCAAGAGATATGGGTTACGCGGCCATCAAATTCTGCTATTACTCGGCGATAGTCCAAGACAAAATCTGCAACCTTAACCCTGCTCGCATAGAACTCTCTTGTACTATACTTTTTGTGCTCTTTACCCAGCCAATCCGGAATTTTAGCAAGAGAATACATTCCGCTTAAAAGCCAAGTTAATACAAATATACCGAATAAAGTTCCAAAAATGTGATGCCATCTGTACCACCTCTTTTTGTATGGGCTTGCCAATCCACGCCCTCCTTTAACAGAGAGTCTGAATGAGCGAATTGCCATATAACACCCTGATATAAGCATTATTATACCGAATATGGATAGCCATATTATTACGCTCTTCCAACTCTCAACATCCTGCCTGAGCCAGGTAAAATATACCCAGTGGGGAATTGGCCCCATCCAGCCCCAGAATCTCTCGCTGCGAGTAGTGCACTGCAAAACCTCTCCGCTCTTTGAGGATATATATACCTGAGTAGCAGCTTTGTCTGCAAAATAGAACTTATATATGGGGAACTCCTCCTTAAGCCTTCCGAACGGAATCCACTGCTCCAACTTGTTGAGCGTATCTATCTTTACAATAGTGTCCGATTCAGAACTGCTCCACAACCGAGCCACTCTTTTGATATAGTTGCCATCTATCTGTGGCATAGCGGAGGCTGTATCTAATGGGAACTTACTTATCCTACCCCCAAAACCGCCTCGGCCCCCTCTCTCCATCTCTTGCTTATCGGCAACCTCCAAATATATCTCTCCCAGACATTTATAAAGAGCCATACGGCCTACGGAATCTGGAGAGAACTTACTTTCCCGCACAGCCAAGATAGTATCTGCGGATGGCATTGGCAGAGAAAGAACATCCATCTTGCAGAACTTTTCATCTTGGCTGGCAGAGGGAAAGCGGTGGTATATCATAACTATGCCACTGATAAACCACATCAAAAAGAGGATACTGAGCAGGGTGCCCAGTACCCTATGTATCGTTCTGAATATCCTACTGAACATACGTAGCCTTTACAAAGAGTATTGCAATGAGAGAGTAAAGTTGGTTGGCGGACTTGGAACCATCTGATTACCCAAAGATTGGTTAATGTACTTGGTATTAAAGAGGTTCTTTATGTTCAGTCCCAGTCTTACTCTGTTTTTCATTCTGTAGCTAAAGCCGAGGTTTGCAAGCCAGAAAGAGTCAAACCAAGTTGTATTGGTAGCGTTTCTGTAAATCTTGTCGTTATACTCAATATCAAAGTTCACTCCAAAGCCTCTCAACGCTCCGCGTGTAACATAATAGTCTCCCATAAAGAAGAATGTGTTTTTAGGTATTCTTGCAAACTGTTTGCCCTTTGTGGCATCTGTATCCATCCACTTGTTCTTTGCAAGCTCCTTAACTTTGGCATCTGTAAAGGCATAGCCGGCAGATAACATCAGACCATTTACAGGGTTGTAAATAAACTGAATATCAAACCCTTTGGAGTTCATCTTTCCAACTTGCCCCACCACATTCTTTTCCAAAGTTTCGCCATCTATAATATCTCCCTTGCTGGCAAGAGTCTTGCTCATATTGTACTTGTTTATGTAGAATATGCTTAGCTCTGTCCTGAATTTTTCTGTTATATCATAGTTT
This sequence comes from uncultured Bacteroidia bacterium, assembly GCA_902797895.1. Classification (GTDB taxonomy): domain Bacteria; phylum Bacteroidota; class Bacteroidia; order Bacteroidales; family UBA932; genus Egerieousia. The sequence continues at coordinate 3,542 of CADBUS010000003.1, forward strand.
GTACCAATCTCAAACTGCACTCCCCTCTCCGGTTTGAAAACCTCCTCGCCATCTGTTGGGGTAAAGATATTGCCGTGCCTATCTACATATATTGTATTATCGTTATAGAATGTTCTGATTGGCTTAAAGTAGCTTCCTACAGAGGCATACAAAGAGAGATTGTCAGATGGAAGATATACCGCACCGCCTCTAAAGCTAAAGGAGCCGGTTGTTATCTTTGAGAATTTATCATCATCTACGTGGCCATACTTTCTCCCCCTGTCGATAACATCTATTCCGCTGGCTCTCTTAAAGCTGTACAAATCATACCTTGCAGCAGCAAGCACTTTCCACTTATCGCTAAATTCAATCAAATCGTGCAGATAGAAGCCGCTCATTGTGGTAAACTGCGGTGTACATTTGCTAAATTGGGTATCCATCCAACCGATGCTGTGAGGGTTGTATGAGGTACCGTGTCCTGTAAGGCCGGGGCCTACAACATCATCTCCTTTTTCCCTAAACTGATAACCTGTATATGAGACTCTGTCTAAATATATGAAGGTATTACCTATCAGATAGTTATGCTTAACACTTCCGGTATTGAACTTGCCGCTTAGTTCCAATTGGTTATTGAAGGTTTTGGCTATGTGAGAAAATCTTAATGGGTAGTCGTAATAGATTGAGTCCAAGGCAATATAGGTGCGCTTGCCAGGAGATGTTTCATAGTAATAAGGATATATCGGTTTTGAGCTTGTTAGGTAGCTGATATCCTCTGTACTGAAATAGTCTATGTCATCGTAGGTATAGGAAAAACGCTCTGTAAGTTTAATGTTCTCATTAAAAGTATGTTTCCAGCTTGCAGAAACATTAAAGTTGCGGTTATACATCTCATCAGACTCGCTGTTGTATCTCCACTTTCTGTCAAGCCCTGGGAGCATATCATTCTTTTTAAGGTAGAGCTGGTCTGTGTCTGCCTTGTAAATATCTGCGCTCATCAACTTAGGTAAACCTATTTCAGTTGCATAAAAATCTCTGTGAGAGCCTATTCTCAACTCAAGTTCATCTTTTTGGCCAAACTTTCCGCCCAATGCAATATAGCCGGAGAGTCTGCTTATTCTATTATCTCTCCAACCCTCCTGATTCTGATAATTAAAGTGTGCGTAGTAGTTAAGAGGGCCAACAACCTTGCCGCCAAAGCCTACAGAGGTATTTACGGTCTGCCAGCTTCCGTATGAGACTCTTGCATTCAAGCGAGTTTCTGCAGATGGAGCCCTGCGTACAATATTCAAAATTCCGCCAACTGCAGAGGAACCGTAAAGTACAGAGGCAGGGCCTTTTAGCAACTCTATCCTCTCGATAGAGGAGAGGTCCATTACCGGGTAGGAGTTGTCTATTGCAGAACGCTCGTCTCTAACCCCATCCACCATAACTACGGAATGGTCAAAACCACGAATAGAGAGCTGCTGGAAAGCTCCGTAAGAGGTGTAGAATCTCACTCCAGGGAGAAATTTAACCGCCTCCTGAATATCTTTGATATCTCTGTTTTCCAACGCCTTATAATCTATAAGAGTTGTTGATACAGGAATAAACTTTGCTGGAACATCTATCTTAAGCAGCTTATGCTTAGATTTATCCATACTTGTTACATAAATCTCTTTAAGAGGTAAGAGGGTATCTTTAGGCTGTTGTTCAGCCAACTGCTCCTGTGCAAAAGCAGAAACGGCTCCCAACAAAAGAAGCAAGAAAGAATATAATATTCTTCTCATATTAAATTGATTGTTAGTATGTTATTAAATAAGCCCTTGCCCGGGAACTTTGTTAACTTTGGCTCTTGGCAGGTTTCCTGACTCTATTCTAATGGGCCTTCTCATCTTTGCAGACAATGGCTAAATCCATAACCCTTACGGGCAGAATATTACAGTAGCGGGCACTGTTCCGGATTCTCACCGGATTCCCTTTTAAAGACTCAGGCAGATTTGCCGTTGTCTCACCAAAAAACCGATGCAAATATAGTTATTTATTACAATGTTGTTACTTTTGCCGCAGTAAAAGTAAAGATTATGAAAAAAAGATTTATTCTCTCCGCATTGGTAATGGCTCTCCTAACAGCCTGCACCTCCACTCAAGATGGCTCACATAACTCTGATTCTCAAAAGAATGCAATAGTAGCCGTACATTTTGGCACATCTCACTCCACCACCAGAGAAAAAACCATAGAGGCATTTAACCGCTTGGTTGAGGAGAGTTTTCCTAACTGCGATTTTTTTGAGGCCTACACCTCAGAGATTATTGTAAAAAAGCTAAAAAAAGAGGGAATAGAAAAATTCTCCCCTATGGAGTTGTTTCAAAAACTTAGCAATGAGGGATATACAAATATAATTGTCCAAAGTACCAATATAATTCCAGGCTTTGAATACCAATCTTTGATAGATGATGCAGAAAGTGTTGGAGATAAGTTCAACTCCATTGAGATTGGAACTCCTTTACTGTATGATATATCTGATTGCGAAACAGTTGCATCTATAATCGCAGAGCGTAATCCAATAAAAGATAAAAACCATCATATTGTATTTGTAGGGCACGGAACTCAGGGGCCGGCCAACGCTCTCTACAGCCAGATAGACTATATGCTAAAGAGCAACCATAACTCTAATTACCACATAGCCACAATAGAGGGCTACCCCACTCTTGAGGCGTTGAAAGAGGCTCTTAAAAAGGGCTATGCCAAGCAGGTAACACTTGTGCCATTTATGTTTGTAGCAGGCGATCACGCAGTAAACGATATAGCAAACGATTGGAAAGATGAGCTGCAAGAGGCCGGCTATAAGGTAGAGCTCAACATAGAGGGGCTCGGTGAGCTTCCGCAAATCAGAGAGTTGCTGCTAAAACATCTTCAAAAGATTCAATAGAGCCTATAAGCTGCATATACATTAGCTATCAATGTGCTTTTTTGTATATTTGCAATAAGGAACAAAACAATATACAACTATGAAAGCAAAATTTTTTCTGATGGCCATAGCAGCTATCGCACTTGCCGGATGCGGCTCAACTACACAACTTGGCAATAAAATAACTAATGCCACAAATCAGATGGGTAAAATTGCCAAAGAGGCCCAAAAGATAAAAGATGCGGTAAATCAAACAGGCGTTATGTTACCTGAAAGGTCTGGGGCTCAAGGTAGTGCAAACGGAACTGCCGGAAACATCACATTCAATATCAGAGGTAAGATAAACCACACCAACTATAATAAAAACCAGAGCAGCAGCGTTAGCTTTTCCGCAATACCAACCACAATAGAGGAGTTTGAGCAGCTGCAACAGCAGTTGGGCAAAGAGCCGCAAGGAGCAGTAGCCCTGCAAATTATGGCCTTTGAAATGTATCGTAAAGATCCTAAATTGGGAGAGGCTGCCCTAAAGTTGAACAACACCCAAACCAACTACAACTCAACACGCAGCCGTATGAAAGAGATTATGAATGAGAGCGATACCTACTATGCACGCCCATATCTTGCTGCTGCAATGTTGGTTGGCGCTAAGCCTGAGAATGGTTACACCCCATCAAAACCATACACCGTAAAGGTTAGGGTACACCCTGTTAATAAATACCAAAACTCCGAGATTTTGGAAGGAACTGTTCTGTATCTGCAAATAGATGCCAATGGTTGGGACACCAACTGGAGAGGAGTTGAGGTTGTACGCCCTGAGGGTACTCCATATTTTGTGGTTAGCAACTGCCCAGCAATGTACACCCAATGCAAAAAGATTAAGGGCACATATAAAGGACTATAGTAATAAAATGAACCTCAAAAGTTAGATGTAAGAGTTCGGTACTACACCGAACTCTTTTCTTTATTTCTGAATCGGAGTGCAGAGATTCTCCTGAATTATTGCGTTAATTCTCTTTTTGTTACCTACAAGCCACACAGTATCTCCACTCTCCATTGTAACTGAGGAGTTTGGACGCAAAAAGATATTGTCGTTAGCCTTCTCCACACCAATAATCAGCACCCCGAATTTGTCTCTTATTGAGGTAATGTTGGCATTGTGGCCTACAAGCGGAGATTTGTTTTCAAGTGTAATTTGGAAGAGCTCCATCGCGATGGTTTCATCCTCCGGCACAGCAAAATCGCCCTGCTTATTATAGGAGAGCCCCATAAATGCTTTAAGCTGCCCATCTGAGCCAAGAATAAGCAGAGAATCAGATGGATAGATAACAGTATCCTTATGCGGCAGGTTTATTATTTTGGAGCCTCTTATAAGCTGAATTACCAATGCTCCCGTATCTTTTTTGCGGTGTATCTGCCCTATAGTACGCCCTGCAAGGTAGGAGTTTTGCCCTACCACGCACTTTTCCATATGTATTTCATTGGCCTTATCCAAAGGTACAATGAAACGCCGCCCCCCTTCCGAATCGAGATTAGCCAAAAAGTTGCTCTCTATTTTTGAATAGTATTTTTTCAGCTGTTTAGAGAGCACCACAACCACAATTATAGCGGCACTCACAATCATTATAAAACCTATACTTGCAGTTATATATTTGGAAGCTATGTAAGATATTGAAATAACCGCAATTATATACTTTAGGGCATTCATAAAGAGCAGCGGTCCGCGTGAGAATTTACGGTCTTCCCATATACGATTATAAAGCTCCTTGTCTCTCTTTTTTACAAGTGCCCATAGGAAGGGAGCCATTGCTATTATTGTAATTGCAAACATTATAAGCCTTACCCAGAGCGCAGTACCGAGCAACTTGGCAATCAAAGGATTTACGATACCTGTAAATATGGCTCCAACTGCAGCAATCCAAATTGTGAGTATAAATACCCTAACGGTATATCTTCTTATAAGTTGCTTCCAGTCAGACTCTTTGTTAAGAATCTGCTTGCCTGAGCCAAGCCGGTCTATAACATTGCGCCAAGACTCTCCTGAACGGCTGTAGATAAAATCGTATAGCTTGTCTCCTGCCTTTACCCAATATGGTGTGGCAAATGTAGTTACTATTGATACAGCCACAATTACAGGAAAGAGATAATCCGGCGTAGCCTCCAACTCTCTCCCCATCTGTGCCATTATGTAGGAAAATTCACCTATCTGGCAGAGAGTAATTCCGGCTGGTATTGCAAGTTTAAGCGTTTGACCGCTAAATAGATATCCGGCTATCAAAGCCAATGGTTTTGCAAGCAGCACCGTAACGGAAATCAAAAGTATATGCGGCCAATAGTGCAGCAGAACAGATGGATCTACCAACATTCCCACAGATACAAAGAATATGGCCCCAAAGAAATCCTTAATAGGTTTTGTAAGCTGCAATATCTTGTCTCTCTGAATTGTACCCGATAGTATTGAGCCCATTACAAATGCTCCAAGCGCCTCAGATATGCTTGCCCTTACCGTAACCACCACCATAGTAAAGCATAGCCCCAGAGAGATTATTATAAGCATCTCATCTGTAAGATACTTCTTCAGCTTACGAAAAATTGTTGGAATAAGATATACTCCCCCGGTAAACCACAACAGCAGAAATACCGTAATAGAGAGCAATTTAGAGAGCAACTCCGTACCATTGAAAGTTTTGCTTATAACAAATGTTGGCAGCAACACCATAAGTAGTATGGCCACAAGGTCTTCAAATATAAGTGTGCCAATAGAGAGTTGGGCCGATTTTCTGTTACCAATACCAAGATCTGCAAAGGTTTTTACCACTATTGATGTAGATGATATTGACAGCATTGCCCCCAAGAAGAGAGAGGTTATATTGTCCCAGCCAAAAACCTGCCCCACCAAAAAGCCCATTGAAAACATCATTATGGCCTCTGCAAATACGGAGATAGCCCCTGGCCCTCCCACCTTTTTTATCTTCTTGAAACTGAACTCCAAACCCAAAGAAAAGAGCAGGAAGATTACACCTATGTTGCCCCAAAACTCCACATTGGCAATCTCTCTTGCGGTTGGCAGAAATGTTATATAAGGACCTGTCAATAAGCCCGCTACCACATACCCCAATACTACGGGCTGCTTTAATGCCTTAAAAATAAGGGTAACAGCACCGGCCACTATGAGGATAAGGGCCAAATCCAATAGCAAGGGGTTAATGCTATCTGTCATAATTTTCTCTTCTGTTTCTACCTGTAACCGGCCTCTTTTATAAACTCAAACTCATCTGCAATGTCAGTACCCGGAGTAGTTAGCATATCTCCCATAAGGCAAGAGTTTACACCAACATAAAAGGAGCGTTTAATCAGCTCTTTAGAGCGTTTTGCCCTGCCGCCGGCAAAGCGTATGAAAATATCTGGAACAATAAATCTCAAAGTTGCCACAGCACTTAAAATATCATCATCGCTCATTGGAGCCGTTCCCTCCAGCGGCGTACCTGCTATCGGGTTAAGAATATTGAGTGGAAAGCTCTTTATACCGGCCTCTTTTATGGCAAAAAAGAGCTCCACTCTCTGGCGCGGAGTCTCTCCCATTCCCAGAATGCCTCCGCTACAAACTTCTATTCCAAGCTCTTGGGCTGCCTTTATTGTGGCCATCTTCATAGCTGTGGTATGGGTGGTGCAGAGCTTTTCAAACATCTGCGGAGCCGCCTCCAAATTGCAATGCAATCTCTCCAATCCGGCCTCTTTTAAGCGAGCAAGCTGGCTCTTTGTTACCAAACCAAGAGAGGCGCATATATGTATGGAGGAGTTTTGGCGCAGATGGGATATCATACTGCATAGCTTCTCAATATCCTCATTGCTTTGCCCCCTGCCGCTTGTTACAATTCCATAACGGTTAATCCCCCTTTTCTGATTCTCCAATGCCTGCTTTAAGCAAGTTTCATTATCCACCAAAGGATATACTTCTACATCTGTTTTATAGTGAGCGCTTTGGGCGCACCATTTGCAATCCTCACTGCAACGGCCGCTACGAGCATTTATTATGGAGCAGGTATCAAACACCATTGAGGTACGCTTTAAGGTTATTTGATGCGCCGCCTGATATAGCTCCTCCTTTGGAGCCTCTTCTATAAGATACAAAGCCTCCTCAAAAGAGGCGCTTCCACCTGCAATGCAGTTATTTTTAAGAGCTTCTAAAGTGTTCATATTAGGATTTCGCCCCTTTTAGGGCACAGGGCAAATTTAAGAAAAATAAAAAAAAGGCGGAAGTAAGAACCCTCCGCCTATAATTCTAAAAATAATTATTTCACTACTGAGCCGGAGTTGCAGGCTTTCCCTCTGGATATTTTGGAGATGGGCCATATTTGTTCTCGCCCTCACTATCCTTAATGCACATAATTAGTAAAATAATGCCAACAACGGCCAATGCTATAGAAAGGATGGTTGCAAAAATTCCACCAATTATAGTACCTCCAAAACCACCTGATTTAATAGAGATAGCTGTAATAAGGAATGACAAGAGGAATAGACCATAAACAATTGCGTATGCCCATACCAAACCATTACCCTTTCCTATATCGTGCATACGACGCATAAGCAAAGGAAGAGTTACAATCATACCTACAATTTGAACCAAAAATTGGAGCCAAACACCAACTCCCGGTATTAAACCCAATATGTAACCTACAAGATAAGATCCTACATAAATTGCAAGAAATGCCCACCAGAATTCAGATCTGCGTGAACGGCCGGTTGTTTCTTTTAAGCGACTGAAAGCTAGCTTTATAGCTGCCATAAAATCCAGTTGAGGAACTACTTTTGCCATAATAAATAATTTTTTAATTTTTAATGTTTAAGTTTTACTATTGTGCTTCAAAGATAATATATTTTTTTTAATGTGAAATAGATTTGTTAAAATATCTTATATAAAAAGGGAATCTATCAAAAAGAGCAAAACAGATGATAATATGACTATAAAGAATATACATACATAGTATAAGACCTGTATTAGCACTGTTTTATAGAAGGTTTTGAACCAGCTTGTACCAAAGAGTTGCCTCCTATCTATCACATATACCAGAAAGAAGAACCATTCCGGTAGCAGATAGCGATCCTGATCCGGTAAGAAAGTGCCCCAAAAGAGCATATATATAATGGAAAAGAATATCAGCTGAGCGCTTATAAAAACTTGAATAAAAATATGCTCTGTATATGACAGGTGAGCATTGCGCGGAGTTTTTCTAAATATTCTCCAACTTAAAAACGATATAAGCAAATTCACCAACAATATATGCAAGGCTCTGTTTTGCTTTCTCCATAAGTTGTAGTTCCTAATCAATTTAGAGAAATGAGCTGTAGATTTTGCGTACGCTTTTCTACTACGCTCAGATAGACCAATAACTATATTTTCTTTTGCAAGCCGGGCAGAATCTACTGCCACACTATCTGCCTTTGCCTGGTCTAATGTATCAAAAGAATTAGATAGCTCCATCAGCCACCCTTCTGTACTCTCCGTAGCTTTATCATTCTTATGACTCTGCTCTATTCTCTTTTCCACAAAACCTAAATTCAGCACAATTGCCAATGCCACACATAGGAAAAAGAGCAGTTTTATAGGCGGATAGTAAGAGGAGCGTTTCCCTTTGAGATAGTCGCTTATAAGATAGCCGGGGCGGTATATAAGTTCCAGTACGGTACCAAATACGCTCTTTTCGTTATAATCCCAAACCTCTAAAGTTTTGTCAAAAATGTTTTTAATGGTAAATCTTTGAGTATCTGCACTTTGCCCACATCTTGGACAATACCTTCCCTTATACCTCAATTTACAAGCAAGGCAGGTATGCTCCTTCTCCATTCCGGTATTATCATACACTCTACCCTCCTTGGGGTGCTGTATATAATACCAAGTCTTTCTCCAAAAGATAGCGGCCCTAACTCTGGTTCGCCTTAATTTTCTCTTGAAATATCCCATCTATATTGTACAAGGGCCAATATATCTGCTATTTAGGCAGCATCAATAGGCACCTGTATATTGGTAATCTTCTATTACTATTACCCACTTTGCCCCAATCTCTCTAAATATACTATAGTGTATTCCCTCCCTCGAATTCCACCTCACAAGCATTTCTACCCCTTGTGGAGTATCAAAGATGCACATAATCTCGTGGGAATATCCAAACCAATAATCTTGTACATTGCCACCAAACCACACATCATTAGAGCTATAAAGCTCGTCCTCATATCTTGCCGCAACAGAACGCACCTTACCATCTGAAAGGCAAACCACAGCATTCAAACCCACAGAATTTTTATTCTCCAAAATAACCTCATACCACACCATACCTTTAGCATCACAGTTTGCTAAATAGCGGCCATTCAGTATCTTGCGCCCATTAAAATAATCCACTATAGCTTTTTTGGCTGCTTCCGGAATTGCCTTAACCGGCTCCGGAGCTTTCCAACGCAAGAAATTCAG
>CADBUS010000004.1 GCA_902797895.1 uncultured Bacteroidia bacterium
AAGACTACCGATAGTTATTGTTCGCAGACTGAATAATCCTAATCATTACAACAATCAATCGCGATAACCCTATCTCTTTACTTTCTTACCGTTTTTGCCGCCTCTGGGGTGCGATTTTTTGTAAACCTCTTTTAGCTGCTCAAAGGAGTTATGGGTATAAACTTCTGTGGCTGCGAGACTTGAGTGGCCAAGCACCTCCTTTATGCTGTTAAGGTCTGCTCCGTTATTCAGTAGCGCGGTGGCAAATGAGTGGCGCAATATATGAGGTGTCTTTTTGCCGCTTCCTCCCTTAATATTTGAGAGTTCTCTTTTGACTACTCTGTTTATAAACTCCAGATAGAGAGGGCCTTTATTGTCTGTCAGAAAGAAAGCCGAAGTTGCATCATCAGACACAGCTGCCGGAGCACTCTCTTCCTCTGCAGAGATAAACTCCTCTCTAACGCTCAGGTAATCAACTATTTTCTCGCACAAACTCTGCACCAGCGGAATCTCTCTCTCCTTGCTCCCCTTACCCACTATTCTCAACACTCCTCGCTTAAGGTCAAAGTTCTCAACTTTAAGAGATGCCACCTCAGCCCTTCTAAGCCCCGTATCATAAATAAGGGTAATTATCATTCTGTCTCTCACTGATTTATAGTTGCTGCCAAGTGGAGAATCCATATACTGCTGCAGCAAATCCTGAGTCATAAAGAGTGGCAACCGTTTCTTCTGTTTGGGGCGTACCACCTCCTTAATGGGATTAGAGGGCATACGCTCCTGTTTTACAAGATAGTTGCAAAGTGTACTTAATGCGCTCAGCATAAGATTCACACTCTCGCTCTTTAGCCCGCTATCCAGGCAGTTAGCTATAAACCCCCTTATATTCAAAGGCTTAAGAGAGTCTATAAGCTCATCGTCTGGTAACCCAGAAGATTCAGACTCCGGAAACATATATCCGCAATAGCGTTCAATGGCCTCATTATAAAGCCTTACGGTGCGGAGCGAATATCTCTTGCGCACTCTCAGATAATCTGCAAAATCCTCTCTTATGCCCATATATCTGTCGCGATGAGCAAAGTTAAAAAAAAGGCGCCGCAAAAGCGACACCTAACATTTATTAACCCTAAAAAAACAACGCAAATTATTCCTCATTGAGTTGCAGGTGCTTTACATAGATAGCCTTCATAACCTGAGCGCGCCTCTTTACAGAAGGCTTCTCAAAGGTCTTCCTATCTCTGAGCTCGCGGATCATACCGGTCTTCTCAAACTTTCTCTTAAACTTCTTAAGAGCCCTATCTATATTTTCGCCATCCTTAATTGGTATAATAATCACTCTAAACCACCTCCTTTTTCTTTGCGGAAAAACCCGCCTCAATTGGGAGCGCAAAGGTAGTAAAAAATTCCCAACCCTCCCAAAAAATATTTTTTAAGCTATTCTCTCACTATTTGAATGCCATTTTGGGCACACTTTACATCAAAATGAGTATATTTGTAGAATAATAAAACAGCTAAATAAAATGGCAGAGAAATTATTTACTGAATTTCCTCCTGTGCCGAAACAGACTTGGGAGGAGGCAATCATTAAGGATTTGAAGGGTGCCGACTATCAGAAAAAATTGGTTTGGAAGACTATGGAAGGTTTTTCTGTGCAGCCGTACTACCGCGCAGAAGACCTCAAAGATCTAAAAACCCTAAATTCTGAGGCCGGACAGTTCCCATTCATAAGAGGCACCAAAACAAATAATACCTGGCTTATAAGGCAGGATTATCTTGTTATGGGCAATTTTAAGAAAGCCAATGCTTTGGCTTTAGATGGAATGATGAAGGGCGTTACCGCAGTAGGTTATGACCTTACAGAGACTCTAAAGGTCTCAAAAGATGATTTAAGAACCCTACTCAAAGGCTTCTCATTCAAAGCGGTGGAGATTAACTTCAAGGGATGCAAAGATCTCTCGTTGCTAAGAAATTTCATCGCGATAGTTAAAGAGGAAGGGGTTAAACCTGCCGATGTAAGGGCCTCTTTTGACTACGATCCTCTAAAGGAGATGAATCTTGTTGGAAGGTATGCCAAATCTGCAGCAGTCAAACAACTCAGAGAGGCCATTGAGCTCTCAATAGAGTATCCAAATATCTCTGTTATAGGGATATATGCCTATCTGTTCAACAATGCCGGCAGCACTATCACTCAGGAGCTCGCCTACGGAATGAGTATGGGAAGCGAGTATCTTAACCTGCTGCAAGAGGCTGGCGGAAAGATAGATGAGTTTGCTCCTAAGATGAAGTTCACCTTCTCTATCAGCGGCAACTACTTTATGGAAATTGCAAAGTTCCGCGCTGCAAGGCTTCTGTGGGCAAACATAGTAAAAGCATACGGAGCCAAGAAAGACAACAGCTGCAAAATTAAGGTACACGCCGTAACAAGTGCTTGGAATCAAACTGTTTACGATCCATACGTTAATATGCTCCGCGATACTACCGAGGCTATGAGCGGTGCTATTGCAGGAGTGGATTCTATGGAGGTGCTTCCGTTTGACCACGCCTACAAAAAGGCCGGCGAGTTCTCCAACAGAATGGCCCGCAACATACAGAGCCTGCTGTTGGATGAGTCTCATTTTGATAAAGTTGTAGATCCGTCTGCCGGTTCTTACTACATAGAGGAACTTACTCAGTCTGTAGCACAGGCCTCTTGGGATCTCTTCAAAAAGGTTGAGGAGGAGGGCGGCTATGTTGAGTGCTTTAAGAAAGAGAGCATACAGGATGCCGTTAAGGAGACTGCCCTAAAGAGAGATTCCAACATTGCAACAAGAAGAGATACTCTCTTGGGTACTAACCAGTTCCCTAACTTTACCGAAGTGGCAGAAAAAGAGGTTAAGGCCAAAACCGTAACCAGAAAGAGAGCCCCTAAGAAGATTAGCGGTATGGTTGGCCGTCCGTTTGATCTCTACAGAGGTGCTATGGCCTTTGAGGAGCTAAGATACAAGACAGATACTGCCGCCAAACGCCCTGTTGCATTTATGGTAACATACGGCAATCTTGCAATGTGCAGAGCAAGAGCGCAGTTTGCCTGCAACTTCTTTGCAGTAGCCGGTTTTGAGGTTGTGGATAACAATAGGTTCAACTCTCCTGAGGAGGGGGCAAAAGCAGCCCTAAAGGCAAAGGCAGATATTGTAGTTGCCTGCTCTTCAGACGATGAGTATGCCAATGAGGTTCCTCAGATTGCAAAAATTATTGGCAAGAAGGCAATAGTTGTTGTTGCCGGTGAGCCTGAGTGCAAAGAGGATCTTATCTCAAAGGGAATAGATAAGTTCATAAGTGTACGCAGCAATGTGCTTGAGACACTTAAAGAGTATCAGCAAAAACTTATAAAATAGGGAGGGTTGAGTTATGCGTCCAAAATTTAACGAACTTGTATATAAGCAGCCTGAAGCTAAAGCAGTTAAAGGCACAAAAAAGGTAGCTGCCAAAGGTGCCAAAAAGGCAGATGAAAATGTTTGGAACACCGCAGAAAAGATTGCGGTAAAGAGCTACTATACAGCAAAGGACTTGGAGAAGATGGAGCACTTGCACTACGCTGCCGGTGTTGCACCTTTCTTAAGAGGCCCATACAGCACAATGTATGTTCAAAAGCCTTGGACAGTGCGCCAGTATGCAGGCTTCTCCACAGCAGAGGAGTCCAACGCCTTCTACAGAAGAAACTTGGCAGCAGGCCAGAAAGGTCTTTCCGTTGCATTTGACCTCCCTACCCACAGAGGCTACAACGCAGATAATCCAAGAGTTGTAGGCGATGTTGGAAAGGCCGGTGTAAGTATCTGTTCTGTAGAGGATATGAAGATTCTGTTTGATCAGATTCCTCTTGGAAAGATGTCTGTATCAATGACAATGAACGGCGCCGTACTCCCTGTTATGGCCTTCTACATTGTAGCCGGCTTGGAGCAGGGTGTCAAGTTGGAGGAGATGGCCGGTACAATCCAAAACGATATTCTAAAGGAGTTTATGGTGCGTAACACATATATCTATCCGCCTGAATTCTCTATGAGAATAATTGGAGATATATTTGCCTACACCTCACAGTTTATGCCAAAGTTCAACTCAATATCAATATCCGGCTACCATATGCAGGAGGCCGGTGCTACCAACGATATTGAGATGGCATACACCCTTGCAGATGGTTTGGAGTACCTGCGTACAGGTATCAAGGCCGGCATAGAGGTGGATAAGTTTGCTCCACGCCTCTCGTTCTTCTGGGCCATTGGAACTAACCACTTTATGGAGATTGCCAAGATGAGGGCAGCCAGAATGTTGTGGGCAAAGATTGTAAACCAGTTCAATCCTAAGAATCCTAAGAGTTTGAGCCTTAGAACTCACTGCCAAACCTCAGGTTGGTCTTTGACAGAGCAGGATCCGTTCAACAATGTGGCAAGAACCTGTATTGAGGCAATGGGAGCTGCACTCGGCCATACCCAGAGCTTGCACACCAACGCTTTGGACGAGGCTATTGCACTGCCTACAGATTTCTCTGCACGTATTGCCAGAAATACTCAGATTTACATACAGCAGGAGACTCAGGTTTGCCGCTCTATAGATCCTTGGGCCGGCTCATACTACATAGAGTCTCTTACCAACGAGCTGGCTCACAAGGCTTGGGGGCATATTCAGGAGGTTGAGAAACTCGGCGGTATGGCAAAGGCTATCGAAACAGGTATTCCTAAGCTAAGGATTGAGGAGGCTGCCGCACGCAAGCAGGCACGCATAGACTCCGGAGAGGAGACTATCATTGGCCTCAACCGCTATCGCCTTGAGCACGAAGATCCTATAAAGATTTTGGATATTGACAACACCAAGGTGAGAGAGCAGCAAGTTGCACGCCTTGAGCAGCTCAGAAAGAACAGAGATAACAATAAGGTTGAACAATGTCTTGCAGCTATAACAGAGGCAGTAAGAACCAAGAAGGGCAACCTGCTTGCATTGGCAGTTGAGGCTGCAAAGGCAAGGGCTTCCCTTGGAGAGATTTCAGATGCCTGCGAAAAGATAGTTGGAAGATACACAGCAAAGATACGTATGAATGTAGGTGTATATTCATCTGAAGTAAAGAAAGATAGCGAGTTTGAGAAGGCTAAGAAGATGGTTGCCGAGTTTGCAAAGAAAGAGGGACGCCAACCTCGTATTATGATTGCCAAACTTGGACAGGACGGCCACGACAGAGGAGCAAAGGTTGTAGCTACCGGCTATGCAGATTGCGGCTTTGATGTGGATATGGGACCACTCTTCCAGACTCCGGCGGAGGCTGCAAAACAGGCAGTTGAGAACGATGTACACATTGTAGGTGTATCATCTCTTGCAGCAGGCCACAAAACCCTTGTACCTCAGATTATCAATGAGCTCAAAAAGCTCGGCAGAGAGGATATTATAGTTGTAGCCGGCGGAGTTATTCCTGCACAGGATTACGATGCTCTCTACAAGGCAGGTGCAGCTGCCATATTTGGCCCTGGCACCAGAATCTCCTTCTCTGTAATAAAGATGATTGAGCTTTTGAACCAACGATTCTAAAGAATTGAAAATAGTTTAGATATGGGGCTTGACTCAATGGTTAAGCCCCTTTCTTATTAGAAAATTTTAATATGAACAGAGGATTGCTTACAATACTGATGCTTATTGTATCCAACAGCTTTATGACTTTGGCCTGGTACGGTCATCTTAAATTCAGGACAAACACCTTGCTCCCCAAGTGGGGAATTGCAGGCATTGTGTTAATCAGCTGGTGTATAGCCCTGTTTGAATACTCATTTATGATACCGGCCAACAGAATAGGTTTTAACCAGTTCGGCGGCCCATTCAATCTTGTTCAGCTTAAGGTTATACAGGAGGTTATTTCTATCTCCGTATTTCTGATTTTTACCCTGCTTTTCTTTAAGATGCAGAGCTTCAATTACAACCATCTGATAGCTTTCTTTTTGCTTATAGGAGCGGTTTACTTTGTATTTAAGTAGCATCATATCAGATAGTTGCAGCAAGAGTTTCGCAAATTTCTTTTAACGATAAAAAAAGCGTAAATTTGGGGGTTTGGAATCTTTAATATATAAAATATGGCTTTTGCAAATAATGTAATGATAGTGCGCCAGGATTTGCTGGCAAGGCTTGTTGAAATGTGGAGCAGGGGGGAGCTTGTTAAAGAGATAGATCACCTGCCTATTAACTTGAGCCCCAAAAGACAGAAAGTGATAGGCAGATGTTGTATTCATAAGGAGAGGGCTGTATGGAAATACAAGAGCCTGCCGCTTATGGGATTTGATATGAATGACGAGACCGATGAGCTGACTCCGCTCTCTTGGTATGCAAACGAAGCACTTACAAGAAAGATTCCTCACCGCAAAGATAATCTTATGTGTGTGATAGATGAGGCCTGCTCCTCCTGCGTTAAAATCAGTTATGAGGTAACCAACCTCTGCCGCGGTTGCGTGGCAAGGCCCTGCTATATGAACTGCCCAAAGGAGGCGATTCATTTCAATAGCAACGGAAAGGCGGAGATAGACCACTCTCTGTGTATAAACTGCGGCAAATGCCACCAAGCCTGCCCATATCACTCAATTGTTTATATACCAATACCTTGCGAGGAGGCTTGCCCTGTAAAGGCTATCCAAAAAGATGAATATGGAGTTGAGCATATAGATGAGAGCAAGTGCATCTATTGCGGCAAGTGCATAAATGCCTGCCCGTTTGGTGCCATCTTTGAGGTCTCTCAGATTTTTGATGTGTTGCAGGGGCTAAAAGAGGGGGAGGAGATGGTTGCCATTGTAGCACCGGCAATACTCTCGCAGTTTAAGGATGTACCTGTAGAGAGGGTATATGGCGCTATTAAATCGTTAGGATTCAAAGATGTAATAGAGGTAGCGCAGGGAGCAATGGATACCACTTATAACGAGGCAATGGAGCTTAAAGAGAAGATTGAGAAAAACGAGCCGTTTATGACCACAAGTTGCTGCCCGTCTTGGATAGAGCTTGTAAGAAAGCATATACCTCAGATGAAGCCTCACGTATCAACCACAGGCTCCCCTATGTACTACACCGCAAAAATTGCAAAGCAGAAATACCCCAATGCAAAAGTGGTATTCATAGGCCCTTGCCTTGCAAAAAAGAAAGAGGTGAGGGATAACCCTGATACCGATATTGCGCTCACATTTGAGGAGATAGGCAGCGTTTTCAAGGGGCTTAAGATAGACTTCAATACAGTAGAGCCGCTTGTTCCTCAGATAGAGTCCTACAAGGCCGCACACGGTTTTGCACAGAGCGGAGGAGTTATTGGAGCAGTTAAGTACATACTTAAAGATGAAACAATTAAGGCCACAGCTGTTGCCAATTTGGATAAAAAGAATGTGGCTCTGCTCAGAAGTTATGCAATAACAGGCAAGGCCCCTACTCCGTTTATTGAGGTAATGGCCTGCGAGGGCGGCTGTGCTACAGGACCTTGTATCTATAACGATCCTGCAACAGCTACAAGAAATATGAACGAGGCTATGGCCAAGATGAAATAGGCGTGTAAAAACAAAAGAAGCAGATAAAAGAGAGAATACAGATGAGTAAAGAGGATGTAAAGAAAAGAGAAGAAAATTATAGTGCAGAGGATATTCAGCACCTTGAGTGGGCAGACCATTTGCGCAAAAGGCCCGGAATGTACCTCGGCAAGTTGGGAGATGGCAGCGAGCCTGATGACGGAATCTACATCCTGTTCAAAGAGATTGTAGATAATGCTGTAGATGAGTTCAATATGGGGCACGGCAAGAGTGTGGACATTACTTTGGACGAGGCTACAGGAGAGGTTTGCGTGAGAGATTACGGCAGAGGTATTCCACTTGAAAAACTTGTGGTTTCTGTTGGAGAGATGAATACCAGCGGAAAGTACGGCTCTTCTGCATACGGCAAGTCCGTTGGATTGAACGGTGTTGGTGCAAAGGCTGTAAACGCCACATCAAAAACTTTTTATGCCCAATCTTGGAGAGACGGAAAAACAGCATACGCCTATTTTGAGGAGGGTAAACTTAAACACACAGCAGAGGAGGATGCTCCGGCACAAAAGAACGGAACTCTGATAAGATACACAGCAGACCCTACTCTCTATGAGAACTACAAGTACAACTTGAGTTACATAGATACTATGCTCCGCAACTACGCCTATCTTAATACTGGGCTTACAATACACTTTAACAAGAGTACCTATCACTCCAAAAACGGCCTGTTGGATCTTATTACAGATAATATGTCTGAACAGCCGCTATACTCCCCTATCCACATAAAAGGCACAGATATAGAGGTAGTTATAACACACGGTACAGAAACCGGAGAGAATATCTACTCCTTTGTAAACGGGCAGAATACATACCACGGAGGAACACACCTTACAGCCTTCAAGGAGGCGGTTGCCAAAACCATAAAAGATTTCTTCCAGAAAGATTATGATCCTAAGGATGTGAGGGAATCGATAGTGGCAGCTATAGCAATAAGGATAGCGGAGCCGGGTTTTGCAAACCAGACCAAAACCTATCTGAACTCCAAGCTCACAAATACAGCTGATAAAGGAGGAATAGCAATAAGAACATTCATTGGCAACTTTCTTGCCTCAGAACTTGATAATTATCTCCACAAAAACCCGAATGTAGCAGAAAAGCTGCAGAAGAAAATTATTGCAAACGAGAAGGAGCGCAAGGAGATTTCTGCAATCATCAAGAAGAAGAGGAACAAGAAGGGAATGATATTCAACGATAAGATAAGAGATTGCAAAGTTCACTATACAGATAAAAAGAACCCTCTTGCAGAGGAGAGTACCATCTTCATTACAGAGGGAAACTCTGCAAGCGGAACAGTATCTCAGGCCAGAAATGCTGACTATCAGGCGGTTTTCTCATTAAGAGGGAAGCCGCTCAACACCTACGGTAAATCTAAAAAGGTACTTTACTACGATAAAGACAAGAGCAGCAAGGAGCTTAATATGCTCTTGGATGCACTTGATATTGAGGAGGATATAGATAATCTCAGATATAACAGAATTGTAATTGCAACAGATGCAGATGTAGATGGTATGCACATAAGAATGCTTATGCTTACATTCTTTTTGCAGTTTTATCCTGAGATTATTCGCAGAGGGCATCTCTATATACTTCAAACTCCGCTCTTTAGAGTGCGCAAAAAGAAGAAGGATAACTCCTTTGATGTGCGCTACTGCTATACCGATTCAGAGAAGGAAAAGGCTATCAAGGAGCTTGGAGAGAAATCTGAAATAACCCGATTCAAAGGACTTGGAGAGATTTCTCACGAGGAGTTCGGCAACTTTATAGGAGAGCAGATGAGGTTGGATACGGTAAAGTTAGACCAAGACGACTCTATTCACGATTTATTGGAATTTTATATGGGCAAAAACACCTTCTCTCGCCAACTCTTTATTATGCAGAACCTTAGAGAAGAGGTAGCCCTTGCGGAGAGAACATTCGATTAACTATGAGCAGAAAGCAGAAATTTGGCAAATGGCTCCTTAAAAGAATGGGATGGAGTGCCGTAGGCGAGATTGCCCCTGAGCCCAAATGCGTTCTGCTTGGAGTGCCCCACACATCGGTAGTAGATTTTGTTGTGGCGTGGGCCTTTTACACCTCTATAGGCGGTACCCCTAACATTATGATAAAGAAGGAGTTCTTCTTTTGGCCAATGGGCATTTTGCTAAGAAAGATGGGGGCTGTGCCTGTAGATAGGAGCAAAGGGGCGAGCGTTGCTATGCACAGCATACAGACAATGCAAAAGGCTGAAAAAATGCACCTTGCAATAGCTCCGGAGGGAACACGCAAAAAGACAGAGAGATGGAAGATGGGCTTTTTGACAATAGCCCGCCTTTGCAATGTACCCATCTATTTGGGCTACTTTGATTACGGCACCAAAAGAGTTGGCAAGGGGGTTAGGTTTATGCCTACAGACAATCCCAAGGAGGATTTGAAAAAGATACAGGCACACTATGCCGCACTCAACCTAAAAGGGAGAAAACCAAACAGCTACAGCTGTGGCAATGTGGAGCCTAAACTAATTGAAGAAGACATAGATACAGAGCCTTAACAGGAATACGATATGCACTCTAAAAGATGTATGGATATGGCTATTAGGAAGAGGATTTTGGTTGCTGCGGTAATAGTGTATGCCCTGGCAACCCTTACAGAGAGCAACAAATGCTACTCCCAGAGATATACTCTAAAGGAGTATGAGCAATTTGCGCTTACCAACAGCAAAAATCTGAAGGTTGCCCAAGAGAGAATAAATGCGGCGGAGAATATGAGAAAAGCGGCATTTACTCAGTTTTTACCAAATGTTCAGGCCGTTGGCACATATATGTGGAATCAGAAGAATATCTCTCTGCTGAGCGAAGATGCCCTGTTGCCTATCGGGAGTAAAATGGCAGATGGCAGCTTTGGATTTACACCAGATCAGATTTCAAACAAGTGGACCATTATAGATGGGCAGCCTGTGCCGCTGGATGCCTCCGGAGTGCCATTTGATCCAAAGGCAGAGCCGAATAAAATATTATGGAAGCAATATGCCTATTTGCCCAAAAGCTCAATGACTTACGATATTCACAATGTTTTTGCGGCAGGTATCGGATTTACTC
The DNA here is from genome assembly GCA_902797895.1 of uncultured Bacteroidia bacterium. Lineage (GTDB taxonomy): Bacteria > Bacteroidota > Bacteroidia > Bacteroidales > UBA932 > Egerieousia. Next base: position 10,616 of record CADBUS010000004.1, read on the forward strand.
AACCGCTCTTTTTAGGAGGCAAAATTAGGGAGCTCAACCGTATTGCAAAATCTACTGAGAATGTGGCGCGGTTGCAGCTCGATAACAGCCGCGAGGAGCTTATAATAAATGTGCAGCAGGCCTATTGGACAACCATATCGCTGATAAACAAAAAGAGGTTGGCTGAAAAGTATGCACAGCTTTTGGAAACTTTGGAGAAAAATGTGCAGCTCTCTATAAACGAGGGAGTTGCAACCAAAGGAGATTTGCTCAATGTGAGGGTAAAACTCAATGAGGCACGCCTTGCACTAACAAGAGCTACAGATGGTGTTGCTCTCTCCAAAATGGCTCTTATGAGAGTGTGCGGACTTGACCTTAATAGCAACTATTCTCTTGCAGATGAGAACCTTACACAAGAGGAATATCTATCAGAACAGCATAATTTCATCCCACGCGATTACGACATTAATAAAGTTATTGACGGCCGCGCAGAGATAAAAGAGTTGGAGCAATTGCAGAATATTTCTCATAGTCAAGTGAATATAGCGCGTAGCCGCTTTATGCCCAATATTATTGCATCGGTAAATTATCTTACCACCAATCCAAATACTTTTAATGGCTTTGAGAATAAATTCAAGGGGATGTTTACCGCAGGAGTGGCTGTAACCATTCCTATATTCCACTTTGGAGACCGCATCTATACACTTAGAGCTGCAAAGGCAGAGGAGAGAATAGTAAACCTCCGCATAGATGAAGTTAAAGAGCTTATAAATCTGCAAGTTACACAGGCCAACTTCAAGATGAACGAGGCGGTAAAACGCTATGAGGCTGCCCATAGTAATATCAACGCAGCAGAGGAGAATCTTAAACTTGCAGAGCTCTCATACAAGGAGGGGCTTATAAGCATTACCGATTTGCTTGGAGCTCAAACCGCCTGGGTATCTGCCTGTTCAGATGTCATAGATGCCGCAATAGAGTTAAGGATGTGCAACCTGCATCTTAGGAAGGCTTTGGGAATGAGTAACATAGAAGAGCCGCAGAATTAGGCTCGCAATAAAATTGTATATAAAAGACAAGTGATATGAAAAAGTTACAGCAAAGTACAATAAGCCTATTGGTTGGCTTGGCAGCACTGCTTTTGGTTGTGATTGTGCTGATGTTGATTGGTTGGATTACATCCAAACCTATGAAAATTACTCTACAGGGGAGTGTTGAGGCACGCGAATACAGAGTATCCGGCAAAGTACCGGGAAGAGTACATCAACTGCTCTACAACGAGGGAGATACTGTATCCAAGGGGCAGGTTGTAGTAACTTTAGACAGCCCTGAGATTCAGGCAAAAATCATTCAGGCAAATGCACAAAGAGTTGCAGCACAAGCTATTAAAGCAAAGGCATCAGGCTCCGCAAGAGCAGAACTTGTAGAGGGAGCATACGAGCAGTGGCAAAAGGCAAAAGTGGGAGTTGAGATAGCCCGCAAATCATACGAGAGGGTTGAAAACCTTTTCAAACAGGAGGTGGTTTCTGCACAAAAGAGAGATGAAGTAAAAGCGCAGTACGACGCGGCTGTTGCCACAGAAAAGGCAGCCAAGAGCCAATATAATATGGCAAAAAATGGAGCGCAGATAGAAGACCGCCTTGCAGCTCAAGCGGCAGTAGATGCAGCAAAGGCAGATGTTGAGCAGGTTAACTCCTATATCGATGAGATAAATTTAACATCCCCTATCAATGGCATTATTACGGAGATTTTTCCAAAGGTTGGGGAACTTGTTGGGCAAGGTGCTCCGATTATGACTGTTACAGATATTGAGGATGTCTGGTTCTCTTTCAATATCAGAGAAGATTTGCTGAAAGGTTTAACCAACGGCTCAATAATAAAGGTTGAGATTCCGGCGCTCGGAGGTTCAACCCTATATGAGGCAAAGGTCTATTTTATAAATGTAATGGCCTCGTATGCAACCTGGAAACCTACAAAGGTATCGGGAGAGTTTGATGCCAAAACCTTTGAAGTTAGAGCAAGGCCGGTTGAGCATATCCCCGGCCTCAGAGTTGGAATGAGCGCTATTATAAGGGAGCATCCGGAGTAATAAGAAGTAATAAGAAGTAATAAAGAGAGCTTTATTAGAGTAAACCGATAGGCACAATGGCCGAAAAACAGAAAAATATGATAAGGCACATACTTATGGTGCTCAGCCGAGAACTGCAAATTATGTTCAGTAGGCCTATCTATCTCTATGGTACTGTATTAGTACTCTCTTTCTGCGCAATTTTCTTTATATCTATGATGCACGAGGGGCTGCCTGAAAAGGTGCCGGTTGGGGTGGTTGATATGGATGAATCCTATGTCTCCAGAACTGCCGTAAAACAGATAGAGGCACTCCAAGGTGTAAAGATTGTAAACAGCTACAGCAATTTCCACGAGGCCAGAGCTGCTATGCAAAGAGGTGAGATTTACGGATTTATACTTTTTCCTAAAAATCTTTATGTAGATGTGGTTAACGGTCTGCGCCCAACTCTGCAATGCTACTATACAGAGGCTTATATGGTGCCCGGCACGCTGGCGTATCGTAACTTCCTCACTATGGCCAACATACTCAACGCAGGAGTAAGGCGAGCAAACCTCAGGGCACACGGGGTAAGCGAGTATCAGATAATGGCGCAACTCCAGCCTATAAGCATAGATTTGCACTGTATTGGCAACCCTTGGAGCAGCTACGCCATATATCTTATATCCATAATATGGCCTGGAATACTCTCGCTCTGCGTAATAGTAATGACCGTTTTCACAATAGGTTTTGAACTTAAACAACGCACTACAAGAGAGTGGCTTAGAGAGGCCGGCAATAGCGTGGTAAATGCGTTGGTAGGAAAACTTACACCATATTTTGCTATCTATATGGTAATGGGCCTCTCGTTTTTGATGCTCATTTACAGAATAATAGGCTATCCGCTTATGGGGCCGCTATGGATAATGGTGCTTCTTATAACCTTGCTTATACTTACCTCTCAGGCAATTGGCATATTCTTCATAGGGCTTTTCCCTGTTTTGAGAGATGCCCTCAGCGCGGCATCGCTCTACTCAGTGCTTGCGCTCTCTATGTGCGGAATGACCTATCCTGTGGAGATGATGATTAGGCCTATGCAGGGTTTTGCACAACTCTTTCCGCTCAGGCAGTACTACCTGATATATGTAAAATGGGGAATGTTAAACTCCGGAATTGCAGATTGCTGGATTAATCTGCTCGGGCTATGCGCATTCTTTATACTGCCGTTTATGGTGGTGCCAAGGCTGCACCAGGCAATGATAAAACTCAACTATCCTACTAAGTAATGAAAGAGCTAAAGTATAAATATAACCGCAATGTTTTAAGACAGCTCTTTACCATCACTTGGAAAGAGATTAAAACTATCTTTAGAGATAGTGGAG
>CADBUS010000005.1 GCA_902797895.1 uncultured Bacteroidia bacterium
ACTTGTGGAAGAGGGCTACATCAGCGATGTCCGCTTTGCTGCCGCCTTTACTCGCGATAAGCTCAACTTTTCCGGCTGGGGCCCAAAAAAGATAGAAGAGAAACTAATTGAGGCAGGTGTGTCTAAGGAGCTGATAAAAAGTGTTTTAGAACAGGAGAACTCTCTCGTAAACAAGGCTTTGGAAAAACTTCTTCTCCAAAAGGGCAAGGAGTTAAAAAAGAGGTATCAGAAAAAGGAGGTGCAGTACTCTCAGCAGCTTGAAGAATTACAACAATCATTTGATGAGCAGAATATAGAGGAAGAAAGCGAAGTGTGCGACTATCGCCGAGTACAAAAAATGAGAGCAGCTATGCAGAGAAAAATTTATGCACTCCGCTCTAAACTAAACACAATTGAAGCGCAGCGTAATTCTGCTCTTGTTGCTTTTGCTTTACGGCGCGGGTTTACTATAGAGCAGATTAACTCTGCCCTATCTGCCCTAAATGAGAATAGAGATATTTGTTAAGTCTCTTAACAAATATTTGGAGAATAAGAAACAACAGCATACTTTTGTACAACAGAAGAAAGTATAATTATCAACAACTTAAATTTAAAGAGATGAAGAAATTATTATTTATGCTGGTAGCGGCAGTTCTACTCTCTGTAACTCTTGTATCTTGCAGTAAGTCTAAATCTAAAAAGGATGTCAAGATTGAGTTTAGCATTACTTTAGTTGGTGAACCAACATCAGACTCATTTACTGTACAACTCTCTAACATCAAGAATATTGAGGAGGCTAAGTATATACTTCAGTATGAAGGGGTAGATGATTTTAGTAAAGTGTTAACTCCGGAGTATATATTCCAACAAGGAACTGTATTGCCTAATTTTAATGGTTCAATTCTTTTTAACTCATTACCAGGTAATTGTAAGTTCAAAATTTGGATTGCTGGCCGTAACGCAAAGGGAGGCGCGTATGCCAACAGCTTAGAGGTTAAGACAAAGCCATAACCACAATGGTAGAGAAGAATCAAAAGTATAAGGAGCAGGAAAATGCTCAAAGGCCCCATCTTAACATTGATGGGGCCTTTTTTAGTTAGGGTAAAAAATTATTTGAACTTGGCAAAGCAATCCTAAAAAACATTTAATTATTTTCTGCGGAATGGCGTGCTTTTTATGCCAATTCCGCAAAAAATAGTTGGATTTTTTGCGGAATGACATACTTTTTATGCCTCTACCGCAGAAAATAATGCATTATGGTAAGTAAAATACAAGAGCAACAAGAGCTGCTAAGAGCTTATTACTTAACCTTTATCTTTGCTGCAAATAGCGAAGTAACTGCAACGTATCTTTTTTATGTCAAAGTTTTGGCGTTTTTGACTACAGCGCTTTGATTAAGAAGGCCTCGTTAAAAGGTATAAAATCATGATTATCACAATATTTTTTCCAGAGTTCTTCTTGATGGCTCAACTTTGTTAGTTGAGAAGAGGACATTTTACCCAACTTTGCACATATATCTGTTAGCAGCTTAATTTCCCGCTCTTGCAAACAAGACAAATCTACATCGTTTATATCTGTCAGAATAATATTGCCACAATACTTTTCTGTCTGCTTGGGTAGTTGCTTTATCTCATCAAACTCACTATAAACCTTTTCCCAACGATTAGGAACGGGGCCATAATCTATCGCTCTGTATGACAAACCGGTCATAGCTTGTCCGAAATTCCTATATGAGCAAAAATCCAGATAAAACAGTAGCTTATTTAATTTTGTTACCCACACAGTATCACAATTATTGAGTATGTATAACAAGATTGCTTTAAGCCTCTCCAAAGACAACTCCCCAAAACCATTCATCAAACCTCTCATACCATATATTCTATTTATCTCATATTGAGTGGTTTTTAAAAGAGTATGATTCTCTGTTATTCTACAAAGTTTCTCTTTAATTCTCTGATATTCGCTCTCTTTTATAGTATTTTTGGCATCCTCTAAAAGAGCCAACATGGTATTTGGATTCATAGCAGATTTTATAAGTCTGCCGTTAGATATATTTGGCACCTCTCCATCTTCATACATACGATATTGGTTTATTCCAAAGCCAAGCAGTTTAGACATTTTGCTTGCACTCAAGCCATAACGCTTTCTTAATGCAATTATCTCATCTATATAAGGGATGCCATATTTCTCGCGATATTGATTGGTTACTTGATTATATGCAGCATCATCCCCGGTATCTGTTGTAAAACGCTCATTATGAGTATCATCATACCAAAACAGACGGAAGCATTTGTATTCTTCGCCTCTGAATTGCCAAATGTCTTGCTCGTAAGAAGCACGCATCTGTTTGCCTGTATATGGACTTTTCATTTTAATATTTATTTGAAAGGATATGATAACTTATGTTCTGCGATATGAAATGAGATACATATTGTTTGGCTTTTTTGATAACCAATACTAATTTTAATATACACCTCACGATTTTTAACATCTTTTCCAAATACCCACATCTCCCCCAAACTATTTAATTTATCTATAACAGGGCCATCTACATAATCGGTTGGCCGGAGAGATTTTATCACCACCTCTCTATAAGAGGGTTGAATCTCTAATTTTAATATAGCCTCTTTATTTTTGTCTCTGTCATCACGATAGATAATTCCAAAGACTTTCAATTTTGTGTGGAACTTATCCAAAAAACTCTGCACTTCTTCAACTGTTATCATACCACTAAATTTTGTTAATGCAAAGATAAGCGCATTTTCGCAAAAATCAATTTTTTTCAACCTTAAAGTTGAAAAATATCCAAAAAAAGCAATTATATCATATACAAAAAAAAGAGACCGACTAAAAAATAGATTCTTCGGCAGGTAAACCCGCCTCAGAATGACAGTATGGGGTCATTCTGAACTTTTAGCTCTAAGTGATAGCCGAAGGGGCCAGTGAAGAATCTTTTTAGTCTGCCTCTCAAACGGATTGTGATACCTGTTCAAACAGAGGCTTCCGGGAATAGCACCTTATTTGAACTGAGCAAAGAAGTCGTTGCCTTTGTCATCTACGAGTATGAAGGCAGGGAAATCTATTACCTCGATTTTCCAGATGGCCTCCATTCCGAGTTCAGGATATTCAAGGCACTCAACACTCTTTATGTTGTTCTGTGCGAGTATTGCCGCAGGGCCTCCTATGCTGCCGAGATAGAAGCCTCCGTGCTTTTTGCAGGCATCTGTAACTTGCTGGCTGCGATTGCCTTTTGCAAGCATAATCATACTTGCGCCGTGGCTCTGGAATAGATCTACGTATGGATCCATACGGGCTGCGGTGGTTGGGCCGAATGAGCCCGATGGCATACCTGCCGGAGTTTTTGCAGGGCCGGCATAAAATACAGGGTGGTCTTTGAAGTATTGAGGCAGCCCCTCTCCCTTGTCTAATCTCTCTTTGAGTTTTGCGTGAGCAATATCTCTTGCAACCACTATAGTGCCGTTGAGGCTGAGTCTTGTTGATACTGGGTATTTTGTAAGTATCTTGAGTACATTTGCAATAGGCTGGTTTAGATCTATTTTAACGGCATCGCCTTCGCCTGCTTTGCGCAACTCCTCCGGAATCAAGCGTGCAGGATTGTCATCTAATTTCTCTATCCAAATACCATCCTTGTTTATCTTTGCCTTTATGTTGCGATCTGCGGAGCAGCTCACTCCCAGGCCGATAGGGCAACTTGCTCCGTGACGCGGCAGGCGGATTATTCTAATATCGTGAGCAAGATACTTGCCTCCGAATTGTGCTCCAAGCCCTATTTTGCAAGCCTCTTCCCATACCTTTCTCTCCAACTCTACATCTCTGAATGCGCGTCCGCTCTCGTTGCCTGTGGTTGGGAGATTATCGTAGTATTTTGCAGAGGCCAGCTTAACCGTAAGCAGGTTCTTTTCTGCTGATGTGCCGCCAATTACAAAGGCTATATGGTAAGGTGGGCAAGCTGCTGTTCCCAAAGACTTTATCTTCTCCACAAGGAACGGTATAAGTGTTTCTGGATTAAGTACAGCTTTGGTCATCTGGTAGAGATAGCTTTTATTGGCTGAGCCACCGCCCTTTACAACGCATAAAAACTTATACTCCATTCCTTCGCCGGCCTCAATGTCAATCTGTGCCGGTAGGTTGCATTTGGTATTAACCTCCTCGTACATACTAAGCGGAGCGTTTTGGCTGTAGCGCAAACTCTCTTGTGTATAGGTATTGTAAACTCCTGCAGACAAGGCTTCTGCATCATCTGTGCCGGTCCATACCTGCTGCCCTTTCTCTGCGTGTATAATAGCGGTTCCGGTATCTTGGCAGAAAGGCAGCTTGCCTTTGGCGGCCACCTCTGCATTGCGCAAAAACTGCAGGGCTACATATTTATCGTTATCTGAAGCCTGAGGATCTGTCAAAATTTTTGCAACTTGCTCGTTATGAGAAGGGCGGAGCAGAAAGTTTACATCTCTGAATGCCTGTTGTGCAAGTTTTTCCAGAGCTTTTGCCTCTACTTTAAGTATTGGGTGTCCTTCAAATTGGCTCACGCTTACGTGCTCTTTTGTAAGCAGATAGTACTCTGTGTTATCCTCTCCAATTTGAAACATCGGTTCATATTTATATGCCATAACTTATTGTTTTATAATTGTTTATAATCCTTTTAACAAATATTCTTACTACAATAGGAGTGTTAATCCAAATCTTTATCATCATCGGTGCGCCGTTTGCCCATTAAAAAGGCCCTCATAAATTCATTCAAATCTCCATCTAAAACAGCCTGTGTATCTGCGGTCTGCTCGCCTGTGCGCAAATCCTTCACCATTTTGTAAGGGTGGAGCACATAGCTGCGTATTTGGCTCCCCCACTCAATCTTTTTCTTCTGTCCCTCAAGCTCTGCCTGCTTCTCTCTTTTTTTCTGAAGCTCAAGGTCATACAGATGAGATTTAAGTATGCGCAAAGCGTTTTGGCGATTATCTAACTGCGAGCGCGTTTCTGTATTTTCAACCACAATTCCGGTAGGGATATGCTTAACCCTCACACCGGTTTCAACCTTATTCACATTCTGCCCACCTGCTCCGGAGGAGCGGAAGGTGTCCCACTCCAAATCTGCGGGGTTTATTACAATCTCAATACTCTCATCTACAAGCGGATATACAAATACAGAGGAGAATGTTGTCTGCCTTTTGCCTTGAGCGTTGAATGGAGATATTCTCACAAGGCGGTGTACTCCGTTCTCTGCTTTCAGATAGCCGTATGCGTAATCTCCCTCTATCTGCAAAGTGGCAGATTTTATACCGGCCTCCTCTCCCTCCAACAGATTGGTAACGGTAACTTTATAGCCATTGCGCTCTCCCCAGCGGATATACATTCTCATAAGCATTGCACTCCAATCGTTTGATTCTGTGCCGCCTGCGCCGGAGTTTATCTTTACCAACGCCCCAAGATTATCGCCCTCTGCAGAGAGCATACTCTTGAACTCCACCTCCGTCAAGTGTGTATATGCCTGCGTTTCAGCCTCTTCTATCTCTTGAGCAGATGCACCCATCTCGCGCAGTACCTCCAAATCTTCCCACTCCCTCTTGAGAGAGTTTATCTCCTTTACCCAATATTTTAATGCCGATAGCTCCTTAACAAAGAGCTGTGCCTTTTTTGCATCTTCCCAAAATCCTGCCTCTGCAGCAATTTTTTCCCTCTCTTCTATCTCTTTTGCCTTGCCGGCATAGTCAAAGAGACCTCCTTAACGCAGCCAGGCGTTCACTAAAATTCTCCATATCTTTCAAATATTTACAAGTTCACAAATTTATAAAAACTCTTCCATTCCCTCCGAGTTCCAGATAGCAAACTTGCCATTCTCGTCATATATCAAAAGCGCCTCAATCTTTGCCTTTTTGCTCTGCAAAAACTCTTTGGCTTTCTCAAAACCCAGCACCATAAGATAGGTGGCGTAGCCATCGGCCAAGGTGGCGTTTTCTGCTACTACGGTGGCTGATAACAGCTTATCCTCAACAGGATAGCCACTTCTTGGATTTATTGAGTGGGAGACCTTTTTACCATCTTTCATATAAAATTTGCGGTAGTTGCCGCTGGTTACAAGTGCTGCATCTGTGAGGGAGATTACCTGCTGAATATCCGTCCCCGAGGCAAGATTCTCGTCAGACGGGGTATCTATTCCAATATTCCACTTTCCGCCTCTTGGACTCACTCCCTTTGCAACCACCTCACCGCCAATCTCTATCAGAAAATCCTCTATTCCCATATCTGTCATCCGCTCCGCAATATAGTCTGCCGTATAGCCCTGTGCTATGGCGTTAAAATTGAGCTGGCAGAGAGGATTATCTTTTTCTATAGCGATAGAATCGGCTCCATTCGGCAAGGTATGAGTTACGAGCTTAAAATGCTCCATACCAATAAATTGCAGTACGCTATCTATCTGCTTCTGCGTTACCTCAATTCCATTTTTGAAGCCAAAGCCCCATATATCAAACAGCGGCGCAGCCGAGGCATCAAAGAGCCCCTCTGTGGCGTAGTACATATCGGCGGCAGCCTTAAAATTATCTATAAAGATGGAGTTGAGCTCCACAGCCACATTGGAGTTGAACTTTGTGAGCATTGAGCCGAGGTTGTAGCCGCTAAGGGTTTCGTCTATCTGCTCAAGATAGAGCGAAATACTATCTCTTATGGCTGTAAATGAGGAGTCTGAAGCAATCTCCGGCCGGAATACTATATGGTATGTAGAGCCCTGTGTTGTGCCATCCATTGTGTAGTATCTTGCCTTGCTTTTGCAGCCGGCAATAAGCAGGGCAGCAGCGGCAAAGAGTGCCATTTTTAGGATTGTGTGGTAAAAGTTCTTTCTCATAGCTCTTTTGGCCCGATTTTGGTGTAGCCATCGGGAGTAGTACAAAATTAAGGATATTTTGGTAAATTGTGTAAATTTGCCACCTGTTAATAGAAACTTAAGATTCTAAGATGAAAAGCAGTTTGAAAAACTTTGCAATGGCTTGTGCGGTGCTTTTGGCCTTGGCCTCTTGCCATAAGAAAGATACAACAAAGGATTATATGATAAGCAGTATGGATAACCGTATGGTGCCATACGCTTTGGCCGGCTCTGTAGTAAAGGGTTATACAGGGGGCGTGGTGGTTCCTGCATCGGGAGTCAGATATGGTTGGACAGATACCTATCGCACCACTAAAAAGGCAACAGACACTGCAATGATTATACTGCCGGAGGGCTCATACTTTGAGTTTATTGTTCCGGATACCATCGCCACATTCCAGGTTACTCAAACTGCCAAGGCTGCAGGATATTACAGCACCAGCGCCACATCGGATATAACCGTAATAAAGCTCGGCGCAGGCGGCTCTTTGGACGGAATAGTCCAACCTGCATACAAATTTACAGATAGCCGAGATGGCAGAGAGTATGGCTATGTTGGGATAGGTAATTTAGAGTGGTTTACAGAGAATCTCGATTACAGAGAGGCGGGGAGCGGCTATGCCGGAGCAGATGATTTAGGCTATATAACAGGAAGGCTATATACCTGGAAGGAGGCAACTTCCGGAGTTTCCGGCTCTGGTTTGGGCGGTGGGCCGCAGGGAGCTTGCCCTGCAGGCTGGAGCGTGCCTACCAATGAGGATTGGGAGGATTTGGCAAAGGCTGTAAGCGGCGAGGATATGAGCTTTTTAAGCTCTTGGAACAATCTTGCAGATTTGCTGAAGGCAAACGCTACCCTCAACTCAGACAAGTTCTGGCCTTTTAGCATAAATGTGGCCTCAAATTTTGAGAACAGCTTTGGCTGGAATGCTTTGGCATCCGGTATGGGTTACGATGGTTTCAAGCACTTTGAGGGGCTTAAGAGCTATGCCTATTTCTGGAGCTCAACAGAGCGCGATTCAGATAATGCCTTCTACAGATATATCTATTACGATATTCCGCACTTTCCGTTCAACTATACAGCCAAAGGGGATGCTGGTTTTTCTGTAAGGTGCGTGAGAAAAAAGTAACTCTATCTGTAAACAATTTTTACATTCTTGGGCTTAATCCAGCCTGAATATACATTTTTAAGATCCTCTTTCTTAATCTTAATCTCTCTGTTTACCGGCCTCCCTTCATCTGAGAGAGAGTGAGAGAAGAGCCATTGGTAAACCTCTGTATGATAGAAATAACGCGCAAGATATGAGTGGTTTGTACCAATCAGCCAATCGTAGCGCAGGCGTTTGTCCAAATGCTTTTTCTCAAGCTCCTTTACTACCACCTGAGAGTACTTAACGGGAACATCTCTGTCTGCGGTGCCATGGATAATCCATAGTGGGACCTCTCCCATTGGAGATACATCTTTTAGGGTTGTGCCACCGCACAAAGCAATGCCGGCTGCAACTCTATCGGGGCAGCTACCCACAAAATCCATTGTGCCATATCCGCCAAGGCTCATACCGAGGGCATATACGCGTGTGGTATCGTGAGGATAATTCTCTTTGAGCCAATCTAATATAAGGCAGAGTTTTTTAGGGTTCCAGGCCTCTCCCGGGTTTTGCGGAGCAATTACAAGGGCAGGAATCTCCCTGCCTCTCTCAACAGCATCCAAAGTTCCGTATCGGCGTACCATATCCAAGTTTCTGCCACAGAGGCTTCTGCCGTGCAGAAATACAATTACGGGAGTGTTGTTGAAAGTGGAGTCATACCCTTTAGGAGTATATACCCAAAAATCGTAAGCCCCTTTTACCTTGCCCTTTACAGGCCTTAATACGTGCTCCGGATAGCGTTTGCTGCGCTCGCGTACGAGTGCTCTGAACTCCTCTTTAGCAATGGAATCCTTAAAGAGCGAATCTCTGTATAGCGAGTCTCTCTGCAGCGAGTCCAAGAAAACCTGTATAGTATCTCTGCCATAGTGCATCAGATAGTGTTTTGCCCCTTGGAACGAGTTTGGAGATTTTGCATAAAGTGCGCTGAACATAAAAAACAACACCGTTGCAAATAGTGCCGCAGGGGCTAAACTCTTCAATCTGATTCTGCTCATATCTCTCTATTTTATAACAAATTTATAGATGCCGTTGGTTCTGGAGCCAACAACCGCTGCATTGCCAACCACCACAGGCGATGATTCAAAATTGTTTGCCATCTGCTTAGTAAAGAGCAGTTTGCCATCTTTAGCTCTAATCAGATAGACATTTCCTCCGGCATCTCCGCTAAATATATACATCTGGTTTTGCTCGTTGTAAAATCCTACAGGTGAGCTCCAAGCAAAAAGTTTGTATGGTACTGCATAGAGCTGTTTGCCATCTGTGGTGCTGAATGCCATAAGCTCTCCGCTGTTTTTAGATGCCCCATTGCGGCACATATTTATAAAAATCATATCGGCACAGTCGCCTCTGCCAAGCAATGGGGTAGAGTAGGCTCCTCCGTCCAAAGACTTGCTGCCAAGCCCTATTCTTTTGCAAGGAACCTTCTGCTCCCAAATCAGAGAGCCGTTCAAGGCATTGATTTTCACAATGTAGCACAATCCGTTGTAGCCCTGCTTATCCACTTCGCTTGCAGCATACAGGTATGGAACTCCCTCCTCCTCTCTCAAAACTACCGTACCATCTGAATCATCGTGATTATAATAATGCCAAACCGGCTTCATTGTATTCAGATTTACACAAAGGATATTGCCGTGGTTATCAGAAAAATAACCATAGTTGCGATAGACCGCCATACTCGATTCTATTCCCGGTGCGGAACCTCTTACCTTGTAGCGCAACGCGCTAACAAGCTCCAATGCGCCTTGGCTGCGGCTGAATTTATAGAGTGTTCCGTTTTCCCCGGGCCAGAAAAGATAGCCTCCAACAACTACAGGAGAGGAGTCGGATGCAGCCCAGTCTCTCCACGCCTTATTATCTGAAAATATGGTAGTTATCTTGTGCTGGAGCAAATCTATCGCGAGGCTGCTCATTGGCATAGCACGCGGCACTCCGTGCCCTATGTAGAGGTTATATAGCTCAGGGTCCAAAGAGGCGGAGCCCTTGATGGTATTGTGCAAATCTATTGATTTGCGGCTCTCTTTTCCTGTGTTAAAGTTAAGAAAGTAGCCCTTTGAGCAGAGCGAGCCAAATATAATCTCCTCGTTGGAGAACTCATTTGTAAGAGATTGTGAATCTGTGCGGAATTTCTCCATCTGCTCATCGTTCCACTTAACATAAACAGGCTGGCCGGTCCAACCTGTACCTCCTGCCCAGTAACCGAATCTTGTTGTGCGGTTATCTACCCAGGTATCAAACCTCCAAGCAACCTCCACCATTGTTGGCTCGCCTGTAACGGTGCCGCCAAAATCGGCATCCCTCATAAGGTTTTTGCGGAATGTAAAAGAGCCGGCGGAGGCGGCATACCTATCCGTCAAATCTTTTAGGGTATGATCTGCACTATCCTTATTCTCAATCACATAATATACAGCTGCGGCTGAGGAGTAGGCGGTATCCGGTAAAAAGAGCTGCTGATAGGGCACTTGCTCTACCTTTAGTGAGTCTGCATTTACAACAGGAGACTCTCCGCTGTGGCCGCTGCAAGATGTTAGCAACAGAGCGGCTGCCAATACTTTTATAAACATAAAGTTCAGTTTCATAGAATATAGTAAGGGCTGCAAAGTTACAAGATAATCTTAAATAATAACTCCTGCAAGCGGACAACCTGTATATTCTCCATTTTTAAGCTCGTGCGCTCCATTTACAAATACGTGCTCTATTCCGGCGGAGAATTGGTGTGGGGCTCCGTATGTGGCAATATCAGCAATCTTCTGATAATCAAACACAAGCACATCTGCCGCATAGCCATCTTTAAGCAAGCCTCTATCCTTTAGTTTAAGTTGCGCTGCCGGCAGGGCAGTAGATTTGTGTATTGCGGTTTGGAGATTGCAAAAGTGCATATCTCTCACATATTTGCCTATGTAGTTTGTAAAGGCTCCGTATGAGCGAGGATGCGGTGCCTCTTGCCCAAGCCTCCCCTTTGGAGAATATACGCTTCCATCTGTAATAATCATAGCAAGCGGATCATTCAGCAGTGTGCGCAAATTCTCCTCCTTCATAGCAAAGCCGGCCATATTTACATTAAGCCGCTCGCTTTTAAGCAGATACTTTATTGTAGGCCACATATCCAAACCGGAGAGGGCGCAACACTCATCCAAATATTTGCCGGTATATTTCTCATTCCCCGGAGCAAAGCAAGCGGCAATAAGAATACACCTCGGTCCGCCGAGCTTCTTCACTCTGCCGAGTGCATACTCGCTTATTACCTTCTCTTGCGCAGGGTTATCTAACCTTGCAAGTATCTCTTCTTTAGAGCCTTGCCTGTGTGAGAGCGGAATAAAACAATCCAGCCCTGTGGAAAAAGCGGTATAAGGATAGCGGTCAAAATGAATATCTAAGCCGCTCTCCACTCCGCTGTGAATAAGCCCAAGCATACTCGGCACCTTATGCCAATTGTTCTGATTTTGAGCTTTAAGGTGAGAAATCTGTAATCTTGCTCCCGATAGTCTTGCAAGTTCAATAGCCTCAGCTATAGCCTCTTCCACTCTATCGTCCTCATTTCTCAGATGTATTGCATAGAGCGCATCGTGCTTTGCCACAACCTTTAGCAGAGCCACAAACTCCTCTGTGCGGCCATACGAGCCGGGAGCATATTCCAATCCGAAGGAGAGCCCCACTGCTCCCATTTCCAGCTGCTTATCCAATATGTAGCACATCTGCTTCAACTGCTCCGGAGTGGCTGCAACATCATTGTCTCCCACAACAACGTGCCTTATATCTCCGTGCCCCACATAGCTGCCGTAATTAATTCCTATGGTATTCTTTTTAAGAGCATTGTAGAAGCCATCTATATTCTGCCAAAAAGGGTAACCAAAGCGCAGAGTATCTTTCCGAGCGGCAAATTCCCTCTCTGAGAAAGGGAATGGCGAGCCACCACAATTACCTCCAATATCGGTGGTTATTCCCTGATGAATTTTGCTGTCGCCGAGGGGAGCCTCAAAAAGATTGGTATCTGTATGGCTGTGAATATCAATAAATCCCGGGCATACAACTTTTCCTGTTGCATCTACAAAGTTGGTGCAGTTGCGCCCCAGACGTGCAATGGCGGCAATTTTACCATCTCTTATTCCAACATCGGCCCTTACAGGCTCTGCTATCTCACCACTGTAAACCAGGCCGCCGGCTATAATTGTATCAAACTTTTCTCTTGTGGTAAAGCCTTGTGCAACTGCCGATTGGGCAAATTTGCCAGCACTCTTTGCTGCCGCTGCCGCGCTATTTACCTTGCCCGATATTGCGGCCAGCGATGCCGCTCCACCAAGCGCCATTGCCGCCTTTATAAATCCTCTTCTGGTAATCTCTTTCTTTTTTGATTCCATACTCGTTGTTTTGTGGGTTGCAACCTCACCGGCAGCACCAGCTCCCATCCTTGATTAGCCGACAAGCGGATATCTGCGGCTGGGAGTGTGCTGCCCTTCAGTCGCTTTCCTTACTTGTTGTTGTTTTGTGGGTTCAAAGATATGAAATCTTCCCACACTTTATTTTAAGAAATAAAAACAGATTCTAACTTTGCACCGTTATGGATATGATTTGTATAATGGGGCCTACGGCAAGCGGTAAGACTCGTTTTGCAGTTGAACTTGCAAAGCAGATTGCCCTGCGTTGCAAAAGGGGAGAGCTTCCTTATAACGGATGCGAGATTATATCTGCAGACTCTCGGCAGGTATATAGGGGTATGGATATAGGAACAGGCAAGGATTTGGCGGAGTATGACGGAGTGGGCTACCACTTGATTGATATTGTGGAGGCCGGTACAAAGTATGATCTGTTCCAATATAAGAGAGATTTCCAAAGGGTTTACAATGAGCTTGTTGAGCGTAAAATTTTTCCAATATTGTGTGGCGGTAGCGGCCTTTATATAGAGGCGGTTTGCAAAAATTACGATTTGAAGGAGGTTGCTCCAGACAGTGCTCTGCGTGCCTCTTTAGAGAGCAAGAGTATGGAGGAGCTGATTGCTATGCTTACGGAGCTTAAACGCTCCAAAGGTGTTGTGCCTCACAATAATACAGACTTTGATACCAAAAAGAGAGTTATCCGCGCTATTGAGATAGAGCTTGGCGGCGGCACCATTTCTTCCAACAACTCAGAGCCTATTTCTCACTATCCCAAGGAGATTTTTTATATAGCACTTAATCCCGATAGAGATGAGCGCAATGCCCGTATAGACAGGCGTTTGGAGCAGAGGCTCAAAGAGGGGCTGGTTGAGGAGGTGGAGCGTCTTTTGAAAAAGGGGATACCGGCAGAAGACATTATCTACTATGGCCTTGAATATAAGTTTGTTACGCAGTACCTGACAGGGCAGATAAGCTATGATTATATGCGCGAGCATCTTGCCATTGCTATACATCAGTTCGCAAAGCGGCAGATGACTTGGTTACGCGGAATGGAGCGGCGTGGCATCAACATAATCTGGGCAAGCGGCAGCACTCCACAGCTGCTAAAGAGCATTCTATCATCCTTATAGTATAGTAATTCTGCGCCCCCTGTCATTCTGAGCGAATGCGAAGAATCTTACGTTTTATCTTCTGCTCTCTCCATCTCCTTTCGGCAGCTGTAATACACAGGAAGTTCACTTCGTTTGTTTTGGCTTGCAACTTCGCCGACAGCACCAGCTCCCATC
>CADBUS010000006.1 GCA_902797895.1 uncultured Bacteroidia bacterium
GATTTGCTGCCCTCTGATATTGTGGGAACAATGATTTACAGCCAGAAGAGCGAGCAGTTCCAAGTTAAGCAGGGGCCTGTGTTTGCAAACTTTGTGCTTGCAGATGAGATAAACCGTTCTCCTGCAAAGGTGCAGAGTGCGCTGCTTGAGGCTATGCAGGAGAGGTGTGTAACTATCGGCGAGCAAACTTATCCTCTCCCTAAACCTTTCCTTGTTATGGCTACTCAAAACCCTATAGAACAGGAGGGTACATATCCGCTACCGGAGGCTCAGATGGATCGTTTTATGCTAAAGGTAATAGTGAACTATCCTAAGAAAGAAGAGGAGAAGATGATTATTAAGATGCACAATGCCAGGGAGTTCCCTAAGGCCAATACGGTACTTAAACCTGAGGATATTGTGCGTGCCCGTGGGGTGGTAAAGGATGTTTATATGGATGAGAAGATTGAGCGATACATTGTGGATATAGTATATGCCACCAGAACACCGGAGGAGTATGGACTTGCCCGTATCAAGAATATGATACAATATGGAGCTTCGCCGCGTGCAAGTATCTCATTGGCAAAGGCTGCCAAGGCCTACGCCTTTATAAAGAGAAGAGGTTATGTTATTCCTGAGGATGTTAGAGCCGTTTGCTACGAGGTGTTGCGCCATAGGATTGGCCTTACATACGAGGCTGAGGCAGAGAATGTTACCACAGAGAACCTGATAACCGAGGTGGTTAATGTTGTGCCTGTTCCGTAAACAGATTATAACGCAGCTGAAAAGATGGATAACGCGCTTATAAAAAAGGTTCGTAAAATTGAGATAAAGACTCGCTCGCTCTCT
Organism: uncultured Bacteroidia bacterium; assembly: GCA_902797895.1. Lineage (GTDB taxonomy): Bacteria > Bacteroidota > Bacteroidia > Bacteroidales > UBA932 > Egerieousia. The sequence continues at coordinate 829 of CADBUS010000006.1, forward strand.
CACCAGATCTTTGCAGGAGAGTACCATTCTGCCTTTAAGGGTAGGGGTATGGCCTTTAGCGAAGTGCGTGAGTATCAGTATGGCGATGATGTGCGCAATATGGATTGGAATGTAACCGCCCGCTTGCGCTCTCCATACGTAAAGGTGTATGAGGAGGAGAGAGAGCTTACCGTTGTGCTGCTTGTGGATGTAAGTTCATCCAGCCTTTTTGGTACAGTGGCCAAAACCAAGAGAGAGCTTGTGGCGGAGATTGCAGCTGTTCTATCCTTTTCTGCCTCAATAAATAACGATAAAGTAGGTGCCCTCTTTTTCTCCTCAAAGGTGGAGAAGTTTATCCCTCCTAAAAAGGGTAGGAGCCATCTGCTCAGAATATTGAGTGAATTGTTGGAGTACGAGCCGCAGAATAACGGCACAGATATATCGGAGGCCCTGCGCTTTCTCTCCAACGCCATTAAAAAAAGATGCACTGCCTTTTTGCTCTCAGACCTCATAGATGTAAATGCAGATGGCTCTCCAAAGTATGAGGAGGCTCTTAAAATAGCCGCCAACCGCCACGAGCTGAATGCTATAAATATCTATGATCCAAGGGAGAGGGAGATTCCTAATATCGGCCTTGTTAGAGTTAAGGATGCCGAAACAGGTGCCGAGGGGTGGATAGATACCTCCAATAAAATGGTGCGCAACAACTACCGCCGTTGGAGTGCAAATGTGTTGGAAAAGGCCACAACTCTTTTTAACAGATATAGGGTAGATTCTGTAAGCATCTCAACAAAAGATGATTATGTGAAGAGCCTAATATCATTCTTCAAAAAGAAATGAAAAAGAAACTATACATATTACTGATATCTATATTTGCTTGCTCCCTCTCTGCATTGGGGCAAAAGGTGGAGAAAACAACTCTCTCCTCAGACTCGTTGCTTATTGGAGACCAGGTGGTTTGGGAGGCCTATTTTTCTCTTCCCGATGGCACACCTATACAGATACCCTCTTATTCTGAACTGCTTGCAAAAGACACTACCATAAAAGGAGGAGTGGAGGTAGTTAGAGAGTTTGAGTTGGATTCAATATCTGTAAAGAATGGAATTCGTAATTTAAGAGCAAGGCTTATGCTTACCTCTTTTGACAGCGGCTCATACATCCTTCCGGCTCCTATAATACTCTACTCCACTACAGGTGAGATAGATACATTAAGATTAGAAAGCAAGCAACTCTATGTAACAACCATTCCGATAGATACAGCCTCCTTCCAAATGTACGATATTAAGAAACAGGAGGGCTATCCATATACATTAAAGGAGTTTCTGCCTTGGATTTTAGCAGCTCTTGCATTGGCCGCTCTTGTATGGGGTATTATAAGAGCTGTTAAGATGAGGCGGCAGAACCGAGGTTTCTTTGGTAAGAGTATAGTTAAGGAACCTGCTCATATTGTGGCACTTAAAAAACTTGAAAAGCTGCGTACAGGCAAACTCTGGCAGAGCGGAAAAGAGAAGGCTTTTTATTCCGGAATAACCGATACTCTCAAAGAGTATATAGATGAGCGCTACAACTTTGGCGCAACGGAAAAGACCTCATCAGAGATTATGGAGGAGCTTAGAAAGAGGGTGGCGGATGAGAATGTGCTTGCCAATCTGAACGCAATGTTCACCACCGCAGACCTTGTAAAGTTTGCCAAGCACACCCCAACAGAGGCTGATAATGAGAATGCTGTGCCTGCTGCGGTAAACTTTGTTAACTATGCCTATATGGAGCAACTTAAAGAGGAGGAGGTTAAGTGATGTTTTTTGAATACCCTAAACTGCTGTGGCTTCTGCTTCTTCTGCTTCCTCTGATATTTCTCTATATCTGGAGGGAGCTTAAAGGGCGCTTGCCATATCTGCAAGTCTCCACAATAGAGCCTTGGAGCTTTCAAAAGAGTTCGCTCTTTAAGAAGATAGTGCGCCATATTCCGTTTGTACTTAGGATGTTGGCTATAGCTGCGCTTGTGCTTGCAATAGCTCGCCCACGCTCATCTTCTCAGTTGGAGAAGGTTAGCACAGAGGGAATAGATATTGTACTTGGCTTGGATGTATCTACAAGTATGTTGGCAATGGATTTTAATCCGGATAGGATTAACGCCGCCAAGCAGATAGCTATTGAGTTCATAGCCAAGCGTCCTGCAGATAGAATGGGCATAGTTGTTTTTGCGGCAGAGAGTTATACACAATGTCCTCTTACCACAGACCGTCAATCTCTTATAAACCTTATGAAAGAGATTCAGTGCGGCCTTATAGATGACGGTACCGCAATAGGCAACGGTCTTGCAACAGCTGTGGCAAGGCTGAAGGATTCGCAGGCAAAGAGCAAGGTGATAATTTTGCTCACCGATGGTGTAAACAACACCGGAGCAATAACTCCGCAGATGGCGGCAGAGATGGCAAAGACCTACGGAATAAGGGTTTACACCATTGGAGTAGGTGCAATGGGGGAGGCTCCCTATCCGGATCAAACACCATACGGAGTGCGTGTAATAAATGTAAAGGTGGAGATAGATGAGCCTCTGCTTAAAGAGATTGCAGCCACTACAGGCGGCAAGTATTTCCGCGCAACAGACAATACCAAGCTGGCGGAAATCTACTCGGAGATAAATAAGATGGAGAAGAGTAAAACTATAGTGGATTCCTATCCGCAGTATAAGGAGCTCTTCTTTTGGTTTGCTTTTGCAGCCTTTGTGGCAGTTGTTTTGGAACTGCTTTTGAAACTCTTTGTTACAAAGCATTTGCCGGATTAAAAAGATTAATATGATAGTATTTGTATATCCCATATTTCTACTGCTGATACTTGCCATACCGCTCTTTTATCTGCTCTATGCGCTGCATAGAAGAGCTGTGCGCAAGAGGCTCGGCAAGTTTGGAGAAGCTGCTCTTATTGAGAAACTTACACCGGAGCGCTCCAAGTATAAGGGGTGGCTTAGAATAACCTGCTTCTCGCTGGCCTGGCTCTTTTTGATGATAGGGCTTGCGAGGCCGCAGATAGGGGCAAAGTTGAGGGAGAGCACAAACCGCGGCTCGGAGATTATAATTGCGTTGGATGTTTCAAACTCAATGCTTGCAAAAGATTACTCTCCCAACCGCTTGGAGAGAGCCAAGATGGATCTTAGCCGCCTTATGGATAAGCTCCATAACGACCGCCTCGGGCTTGTGATTTTTGCAGGGGAGTCATTTCTGCAGATACCTGTTACAGCAGACTATGTATCTGCAAAGATGTTTTTAAGCTCACTCTCAACCGCTTCTGTGCCTGTGCAGGGAACCTGCATTGCAGATGCAATAGATATGGCAATGGCGAGCTTCTCAGAAGAGGGTATGCAATCTGAAGGAAACAAAGCAATTATAATAATCAGCGATGGAGAAGATCACGAGCAGGGAGCCATAGAGGCGGCCGAGCGTGCAAAGCAGATGGGAGTAAATGTATTCTCTGTGGGTGTAGGCTCTGCACAAGGCGAGCCGATTCCTCTGCAGGGGGGAGGACTGATGAAAGACAAGGATGGCAATATAGTTGTTACCCGTCTTAACGAGCAGATTCTGATGGATATAGCGCAAGCCGGAGGTGGAATATATGTACGCGCCTCCAACTCCAATTTTGGGCTGAGTGAGATAGTAGATAAGATGAAAGAGCTTGCCAAGAGCAGCTATCAGGAGGTGGCCTTTGAGGAGTACAACGAGCAGTTTGTCTATTTTCTGGCGCTTGCTCTGCTCTTTTTGATAATTGAGATTTTAATAGGAAGACGCAGGATGAAAAGGCTTTTTGTTGTGGCGGCCCTTTTGATGTTTGCTTGCAATCTCTCTTATGCACAGGCAGATAAGAGAGAGGTGCGCAAGGGAAACCGCCTCTTTAAGGATAAGCACTACAAGCAGAGCGAGGTGGAGTACCGCAAGGGGCTTCTTAAAGATTCGCTCTCTATAAAGGGTAACTATAACCTTGCAAATGTGCTCTTTAGGATGAACGATGCCGCAGCCGCTGCAAAGACTTTGGAGCCGTTGGCAGATTCAATCTCAAAACTGCCCCACTCATTTGATTGGAAAGAGAGCGTTTCCAAGAATTATCTGAAAGGGAGTCAGGATATGGGAGAGGGAAAACAGAATATACAGTCTAAGTATTTCTTTAATCTTGGCGATAGCTATCTATCTCAGAAGCAGTATGATAAAGCAGTAGAAGCCTACAAACGCTCGCTGCTCTACAATCCTGCAGATATGACAGCAAAGGCAAACTACGCGTACGCTAAAAAGATGCTTGAAAACCAGCAGCAGCAGAATCAGCAGAATCAGCAGAATCAGAACAACCAAGATAATCAGCAGAATAATCAAGACCAAAATCAAGACCAAAACAAAGACCAAAATAAGGACCAAAATCAAGACCAGAATCAGGACCAGAATCAGGACCAGAATCAGGACCAGAATCAGGACCAGAACAAGGACCAAAATCAAGACCAAAACAAAGACCAAAATAAGGATCAAAATCAAGACCAAAACAAGGACCAAAACCAGGACCAGAACAAGGACCAGAATCAGGACCAAAACAAGGATCAGAACAAAGACCAAAATAAAGGAGACAATAAAGATAACAACAAGCAGCAGGGGCAGGGAGGTGCTAAGCCTCAAATGAGCGAACAAGCTGCGGCTCAAATACTTCAAGCAATACAGGATAAGGAGAAGCAGACTCAGGAGAAGGTTAAAAAGGCAAAGGCCGCCGCAGCAAAATCTAAAACAAAAGAGAAGAATTGGTAACAGATATGGCAAAGAGATTTTTATCGGCAGCTTTACTGCTAATGCTATTGTTCTTTTCGGGCGCACTCTTTGCGCAGAAGAGCTTTAAGGCAGAGGCTCCTAACATTGTAGCGGAAGGGGAGAGATTTCTGCTGAAATTTGTGGCCTCCGGAGAGATTTCCAATTTCAAACGCCCCACCATTATAGGAGCGGATATTATAGCAGGGCCATCTACCTCCACAAGCCGTTACACATCCATAATAAACGGCAAGAGGACAGATAGTTACACCGTAACATATACATACGTATTGGAGCCGGTTGGTACAGATGCGGTATCTGTATCGGCAGCCACAGCCACAATAGATGGCGCAGAGTATTCCACCTCTGAATTAACTATTGAGGTTGTAAAGAGCGGTCAGCAGCCATCGGGAGGACAAAACGGGCAAAATGGGCAAAACACTCAAAACGGCCAAAGCACCCAAAACGGCCAAGGGGCACAAAACAACCAAGTAGCGCAAAACAACTATGACTATGACGATCTCTTTGGGCAAGAGGAGGAGGAAATATCATACGGTAAGGCAGATTTATTTTTGCGTCTCTCGCTGAACAAATCTAAAGTGGTTAAGGGAGAGCCTATTATCGCTACCGTAAAACTATACACACGCTCAGATATTCAGGCTTTTGAAGATATTAAATGGCCTACCTTTGATGGTTTCTGGAGTCAAGAGATAGAGGCTCCTCAAAATCTCAGTTTTGTTAGAGAGAAGGTAGGAAATCAGATATACCATACAGCTCTTATAAGGCGATATATGCTTATGCCTCAACGCTCAGGCACTCTCCGCATAGAGCCAATGGAGATGACCTGCCAAGTTCAGGTGCAGCAGAAGCCAAAGCGCGGCCGCAGCTTTTTGGACGATTTCTTTGATACAGGAACATACTCAGTTGTAAAGAAAAAGCTCTCTACTGGAAGGGTGAATGTTGTTGTATCTGAGCTGCCTGCAGGAGCGCCTGCCTCTTTTGGCGGCGGAGTCGGACGCTTTTCTATTAGTGCGCGTCTTACAAAAGATAGTCTTGTAAGCAACGAGGCGGCATCGCTGATGGTGGAGATAAGCGGCAGCGGAAATCTTGGGCTGATAGAGGCTCCGAATGTTGTAATGCCTTCAGATTTTGAAAAGTATGAGGTTAAATCTACCAACAACTTCTCCAACTCGGCAGAGGGCTCAACCGGTAAAAAGTTATATGAGTATCCCTTTATTGTGCGTGGCGATGGAGAGTATGAGATAGCTCCTATAGAATATACATATTACGATTTGTCTCAAAGAGCGTATGTAACTCTGCGCACAGAGCCAATTGCGATAAAGGTGGGCAAGGGGAGTGCAAGCTCGCAAAACAGCGTATCATATATGCCTGTAAACCAGCGTAGTGTAGGAAACTTGGGAGAGGATATAAGATATATCAGAACCAATATGCCGCACCTTAAAAAGGGCAACTCTCCGCTTGTTTTAAGCTGGATATTCTATGCCCTTTTGCTTTTGCTCTGCGCTCTATTCTTTGCACTCTCCGCTCTTACAAGGCGGCAGAGGGAGATTAACAAGAATCTGCTGCTGGTGCGCAATCGCAAGGCCAACAAGGTTGTAAGAGCAAGGCTGCGTCAGGCCAAAGCATTTTTGGGTATGAACAAGGTAGAGAATTTTTATGAGGAGTTGCACAAGGCCCTTATGGGTTATATCTCAGATAAACTCTCTATACAACAATCTGAATTGCAGAGAGATATTATAGAAGATACGCTACTCTCCAAAGGTGTGAGCAGTGAGGAGATAGCCTCTCTTACCTCCCTTTTGGACCACTGTGAAATGGTGCGCTACTCGCCTGAAGGGGCAGCCGGAGCTATGGAGCAATATTATAGCAAAGCTGCTGAACTGATTACCAAATTTGAGAGTAAATTATAAAGTTGCTCATAATAGCCCCAAATGAACAGAACTATAATGTGACGATTTTGTTCCGGCATAAATAGTAAAGGATAAGAAAATAAAGTAAGAAGAGAAAACAAGTCAAGATGAAAAGAGAGTGCAATATAAAAGTGGCAAAACAGATAATGCTTGCTGTAATTATGCTCTTTGCAGTAAGTTACGGCAGAGCGGAAAACAAGAACGAGGCACTTTGGGCCGCTGCTACTCAAGAGTATGCAGCCGGCAACTATCAGGCAGCCTGGGATAACTTTTCCCAAATAGAGCAGGAAGGTTATGCAGCAAAGGAGCTCTATTACAATATGGGGAACTGTGCCTATCGCCTTAATAAAATTGGCAAGGCGGTACTCTATTATGAGAGAGCGCTAAAACTTAATCCCTCTGACTCAGATGTTAAAGCCAATCTCGAAATGGCAAGGGCGCAGAGCTTGGATAAGATAGATTCTCTGCCGGAGTTTGTATTTGTTACTTGGTTGCGCGGTTTCCGTAACACCCTATCTGCCAATGCTTGGGCTATTATATCTCTGCTGTTTGCAGCTCTCTTTCTACTATTGCTCTATATGCTCCGCTTTGGGGGTATGGGAGTGGGCAGAAAGATTAAAATTATACTCTCTATGGTGGCACTTGTTGCAGCTCTGCTCTCTTTTGTATTCTCTCTCTCCTTGGCACTGCACTCAAGGCGGGCAAAGGAGGCGGTTGTTACAGATAGCTCCGCTACAGTAAAAAGCGCTCCCAATTCAAATGGAAATACTATCTTTATACTCCACGAGGGTACAAAAGTTGAGATATTGGAGAGTGTTGCCCCTTGGTATAAGATTGAGATTGCAGATGGCAGGCAGGGTTGGTTAAAAGAGAGCGATGTGGAGGCGATATAGATATAAATAATTATAAATAAGCATAATATGAAAGCGAGAGCAGTTGCTGAGTTTTTTAGGGCGGTTATGTTATCGGCGGCACTTATGGTGCTTGCCGATTTTTGTTATGGCCAAGATGTAAACAGCCGAGTTGGCGCACTTCTTAAAGATGGTTCCATATATGGGGCAAAAATAGAGGCCAAGGCAGATGGCTCTATCACCTTTGCAATTATGAGCGATATTCATATCTCTATAGGCGCTCCAAGCGAAAAGGGAACTATGGAGTGTGTGGAGGATATAAATAATAATCCTGATATTCAGTTTGTTGTGATAACAGGAGATATTGCCAATTTTGGTTCAGACAATGAGATAGCCTCTGCCAAAAGCATATTTGACAAGCTCAATAAGCCGTGGTTTATAATCCCCGGTAATCACGATGCAACTTGGAGTGAGAGTGGTACAAACTCCTTTGCAAAAATTTTTGGTTACGAGAGGTTTGAATTTGAGGCCGGTGGAATAAAATTCATTGGCACACCTTGTGGCCCTAACATCAGAATGGCACCTGCTCTTGTACCGCGCGAGAGTATGATTTGGCTAAAGGAGCAGATTGAGCAAATGGCGGATACCCAGCCGCTTTTTTATGTTAATCACTATCCGCTTGATACCTCGCTACTTAAATATAACGAGGTGCTTGATGCCATCAAGAGAAAAAATATTCAGCTTGTAATATCGGGCCATTGGCATACCGATAGAGCTATGGAGTATGAGGGAGTGCCGGGTGTGATTGTTCGTTCAACCTTAGCCACTCCAAAGGGAGAGAAGGGTTATGTGATAGCAGATGTAAAGGGCTCTACGGTAACATTCAGAGATAAAATTGTAGGGGCCCCAAAGGTTGGTAATATATGGTTTACTCTCCGTATGAGCAATGGCGCTCCATATCCTAAAGATATTGAGCATAAGCCTGTTATCAGCAATCCTAACAGCCGCTACCCAAATGTAAAAGAGCTGTGGCGCTATGAGAATAGTGCCGATATCGGGGCCGGTGCTGCAATTTATAGAGCCGGCGGTATGATTGAGGCGGCAGAGGGTTTTAATGCTCTGCCATCTGTGGCCGGCAGCGTTAAGAGTGGAGATATAGTGCTCTTTGCAGATGAGGCAGGAGTAATCAGAGCGTTGGACGGGCTAACAGGCAGTGAGCTATGGAGTTACAAGACCGGTGGCAAAATCTTCTCAACTCCGGCGGTAAGCGGCGATTATGTAGTTGTCGGTTCTTCAGACAATTACATCTATTGTCTCAATCCGCGCACAGGAGCTTTAAGGTGGAGATATGAGTGCAAAAAGTCTGTGCTTGGGGCTGCAAATATCTACAAAGGTGTGGTCTATATCGGGGCTTCTGATGGCTCCTTCCGCGCCCTTAATCTTAAAAACGGCTCTCTCAAATGGGAGTATAAGGGGCTTAAGGATTTTGTTGTGGCACGCCCATATATAGATAAGCAACAGGTAGTTATTGGCGATTGGGGCAATACTCTCTACTCACTCTCTCCATCAACAGGCAAGTTGCAATGGCGTTGGCAGACTCCTAACAAGAGCAATCGCAATCTCTCACCGGCTCAGGTTTGGCCGATTAAATCCAAAGGGCTTATCTGCATAGTTACTCCAGACAGATTCAGTTATCTTCTGGATGCCAAAACAGGTAAGCAACTTGCTCGTATTTACGGTGGTAGAGAGGCAATAGGTCTCTCACCCGATAAGGGGAGCTACTACATAAAATCTATGAAAGATACAGTGCGCTCATACTCGTTGGATAAAATTTTGAGCCACCTTAACGCGAGCAATGATGCCAAACCATTAGAGCTTGCACCGGCAGATGTGATTGATTGGCAGAGCATTACCAACTACAAGTATGAGATAGCCCCATCGCCGATAACCGTAATAAATTCCGGTGGCAAGAATAACAAAGGGGTTTTATTTATTCCTACAGATAAGGGCAATATATTGGCACTAAGTGTATCAGACGGCTCGTTGCTATGGGAGTACAAGTTATCGGGAGCTTTAATAAACTACCTGCTCCCAATAGGCGAGCATCAGCTTTTGGCCTCCACTATGGATGGAGTGGTTGCTCTATTGTCATTCTGAACACCACCCCTGTCATTCTGAGCGCAGCGAAGAATCTATTTGGCGCTACTTACAACTTTTGAGAGCAAGCCTCCAATCTTTATGGTAGGATAGTCGCCAATGGGGAGAAGGATTTGCTGCCCCACATTTATTTTAGTATCAAGCTCTTTCTTCAAATTATAATCATTATCTATTGAGCAAGAGGCAATTATCAGCAATGTGGCAACTGTAAGCAATACTGTTTTTATAATGCTATCTTTCATAGCTCAAAACTTATCGTCTAATTATCTCAATCTCTGAATTAAGCCCAATTCTTATAATTTGTGAGGCTTTACCTGTTGAATGTTGCTCCATTGTGGGGCTTACTATATGGTTTACGCTCTCCTTTATCTCTGTGCTTATATCTTCAAAGCAGTTTGGGGCAGCCTCTCCGGAGATATTTGCAGAGGTAGATACAATGGCTCTTTTCAGCTTGTAGCAGAGCTGTTTGCAAAACTCGTTCATTGGTATTCTTATTCCTGCCGAGCCATCTTCTGCTATCACATTTGGTGCAAGGTTGCAGGCATCGGGATAGATAATTGTCATAGGAGAGTCGTTTATCTCAATAAGTTCCAGAGCCATTTGCGGAATCTCCTTTACATAGCGCGCCAACATATCTGTATCGCTCACAAGAGTTACAAGGCTTTTACTCTCTTCTCTTTGCTTGATTTCAAAAATTTTGGCAACCGCATTCTCGTTGGTGGCATCGCAGCCAAGCCCCCAAACAGTATCGGTAGGGTAGAGTATAACTCCCCCATCTTTAATCACTTGCGCCGCCTTTATTACCTCCTCCTCTACGGCAGGATTCTTTATGTAGCCCTTTGCCATACTATCTTTTTTTGATTGAAAATTGCGTAATTACAGGGTAGTGGTCAGAAAGTTCTATCCTCTCTGTTTTGTGAGAGAGAGGCTCAAAGCTCTCAGGCAGAAATACATAGTCTATTCTGAGCAGCGGCCAGAGTGTGGAGTAACTCGCCCCAAATCCCCTGCCGCTCTCCTTGAATGTATCCTTTTTTCCCTCGGCCAACTTGTTGTATGTGTAGGACATAGGAGTATCGTTCAAATCGCCGCACACTATAGATGGATAGGGGCTTTGCTCAACATTGCGGTGTACTGCGTTCACCTGCTTTGAGCGCAGTATAACCGAGTGGCGTACCTTGGAGTGCGCCTGCTTAATCTGTTCTCCAACCTCCTCGTAGCTTGCATTTTTATCTCTTATCTTTTTTATAAGTGTGGTTAGCGATATTCTATTGGACTCCAGGTGGTTGTTATATACTCTTATGGTATCTGCACCAATTACAATATCGGCATAGAGGCAGAGATTGCGGCTTTGCCCAAAGGTTATCTTTTCTGCTTTTGCTATGGGGAACTTGCTTAATATAAGATTGCCATATCCTCCCCATCGCGATGGAAAAAGATGATATGCTCTGCTGCCATATTGGGGCAGCATTTTGCGCAGCTTTGCTCTATCCTTAAAAAGAACCTCTTGCAGGCAGACAATATCCGGATTATGCTTTTTTATGCTCTCTGCAATCATCTGCTGCACATCTTTTTGAGCGAGCTTCTCTTTGGAGAGGCGGAAGCGCCCAACATTGTAGGTCTGGAGTGTAATTACCTCAGGAGCATTGCTTTGCAAAAGCTCTGCATTACCTGAAATCTTAAAGAACCGCTCGGCAAACAGCAGAGAGGGAGTTACTATAAGTATTGGAATCCAAACGCTTTTGCTTCTCCATACAAGGGCAATCAGCAGCAGTATAATATTGATAATCAGTATCGGGATAAAATAGAGGCCAAAGAATAGAGGAATTGAGAATTTGGCAGGGTCTATAGCCACAGAGATATATGAGAGCAGCAGAGAGAGAGCCGCCAATATCAGCACAAATCTGAATGTGAGCCCAAAGAAAATTTTTAATATGCCTCTTCTCCTTTTTTCCACACTTGATATAGGTTATAGAGTGTCGTCTGTGTAGAGCCTGTTGCGCTTTTTCCAATATAGGGTGAGTACCAGGCCAAATAGCATACCGCCTAAATGGGCAAAGTGGGCAATTCCGCCTCCCAAATCAAATATGCCGGTTATAAGCTCAATTGCTCCGAATATACATACAAACCACTTGGCTTTTAGCACCATAGGTATTGGAAAAACCATTGTTATGCGGCTATTTGGGAATAACATTCCAAAGGCAAGCAACAGGCCATATACAGCACCGGAAGCACCAACCGTAGGCACATTGTAAGGAGCATTCTGCAAGTACATTACAAAAAGGTGGAGCAGTGCTGCTCCAAGCCCGGTAACCATATAGTAGAGCAGAAACTTTTTGCCGCCCCAAATCCGCTCCAAGTTGCAGCCGAAGAAGTAGAGGGTGTACATATTAAAGAAGATATGCCAGAATCCACCGTGCATAAACATATGGGTAAGCAGCTGGTATTTTTGGAAAAAGGGCGAGCCCCAAGGGAAAAGCGCCAGCTTCTCATACATAACATCTCCAATAAGGTATGTGGCTACAAATAGAATTACATTTATTATTATCAGGTGTTTTACAACCGGTGGCATATTTCTCATATCTCTACAATTTTAAGCGTTTGTTTTGCTTATCTCTTTTCTTTTGTTTGAACTTTTTGTTTGAGCTTTTTGTAAGGTTACATCAATCTTTTTGCAATCTCCTGCGCGCCTATTTTAACTATGCAGTAGCCGCCGGTAGGGGCGGTTGCACTATCGCTGCAGCAAAGCAAACGATTTATGACAGCCTTTGCCTCGCTCTCTGTAATACGCTCGGAGTAAGAGAAATTGGTGTGGCGCACAACCTCCATTGCCGCCTTATGTAAAAACTCCTCCTCGTTCTTTTCCTCAATCAGATGGGCAATCTCCTCTATGCACTCCTCTACGGAAAATAGGCCACCTCTGAAGTCGGCCGGCACTCCGCTTACCACAACGCAATCTTTACCAAACTCGCGCACCTCAAAACCAAGCCTCTCCACCTTATCAAGATTGGCGATAAGAGTTGTGAATGTAGCGTGGTCTAAGCTAATTGTCTTTGGAAAGAGCTCCTGCTGAATGGCGCACTCTCTTTTCTTTATTGAGTTAAGATAGTTATCATAAAATATTCTCTGGCGTGCCCTTGGGATATTTACTATCATAATATCGCCGCTCAAATCTGTAACCACTACATTATGCTTGTCTATCTGCGCAACGGAGAGCATTTGTGGCTCCTCCAAAAGAGAATTTTCTGCAAAATTGTTGTTATCAATAGGATATGCGCTTTTTTCTCCGCTTTCCGGAGCATTTATTTTGCTTGGAATGGTGTGGGAGTCAAAAGGATTAAAGAGCGGATTGTTGCTGAACTTTGGGGCCTTGAATCCGCCGCCTCTGATAGCTCTATCTTTCTGCTCTTTTGTAAGAGTAAAGCCGTCTCGCGTAGTTATCTCTGTGGGAACGTCCTCCGTATCAAAATCTATGGCAGGAGCAAAAGCATTCATACCAATAGCCTCTTTTACAGCCGCCTCTAAAATCTGGAATATAATCTGCTCGTTCTCAAGTTTTATCTCTGTTTTTGAGGGGCTTATATTTACATCCATCTCCTGTGGAGCAACCTCCAGAAAGAGAAAATAGGGTGGGGTGAAACCATCGGGAATAAGAGAGCCAAACCCCTTTACTACAGCCTTGTGCAGAATGGGGCTTCTGAAAAATCTTGCGTTGGCAAAGAGGAATGTGTTAGGCTGGCTCTTCTTTGCGCTCTGCGGAGTGCCTATCACTCCGTGGATTTTAACCACTGTGGTATCTACCTTTATATCAATTAGCTGCTTAATTATAGAGCCTCCGCAAATGTCTGATATGCGCTGCTTTAGATTGTGGCCGCCAGGCAACACCATAGCCTCTTTGGAGTTGCTTACAAGGCGGAATTCAATATCCAAACGGGTGAGAGCCACGCGTATAAACTCAGAGACTATTGCGCGATACTCGCTACTGTCTGATTTTAAGAATTTTCTGCGGGCAGGTATATTGTAAAAAAGATTGCGTACCGCAATGTTGCACCCCTGCGGACAGGAGATTTCGCTCTGTTCCACAATTTGCGAGCCTGTTATATGTACCTGAGTACCCGTCTGTTGCCCCTCTTTTTTGGTTTTAAGTATAACATCTGCACAGGCTGCAATGGAGGCCAAAGCCTCACCCCTGAATCCGAATGTAGAGAGATTTTGCAAATCATCTACAGAATCTATCTTGGATGTAGCGTGGCTCAAAAAGCAAATTTGCGCCTCGTTGGCATCCATTCCGCAACCATTATCTATAACCTGTATTAGCGTTCTGCCATAGTCGTTAATAATGAGAGTAATAGAGGAAGCCCCTGCATCTGCAGAGTTCTCCATAAGCTCTTTAACCACAGATGCCGGCCGCTGGATTACCTCTCCTGCGGCTATAAGCGAGTAGATATTTTCCGGCAGAACTTTTAACATAATATTCGGTTTGCTATTTTTTTGCTCAGAGTGCTTGCTTGCCTTCTGCTTTCTGTTGCCCAGTGCTTGATGCCGGCTGCCCTCTGCTTGCTGCTTTGTGCTTGTTTCTGTTAGTTGTTTCGTTGTACTATCTTGCTTGCCGTTGCTATGTGTTGCTTGTTGCGTTGCTATTTAGTGCTAATATCCATTGCATTGTAGAGCAAAGAGAAGACCTTTGCAAAGTAGAATAGAGCAATCAAAATAGCAGCCACAAGAGCATACACTATAATTCTCTTGCCGGCTCCGTAGCCTGCCTCTTTGCGCAAAGCTCTTTTGGAGCTCTTTCTGAATCCCTTGGAGACAATTGAGCCGGGCACATACTCCTCCCCCTTTTTTGCTGCCTCGGCAGCCTCGTTTATTGAGTCAAATTTCTCTAACTCCTTATCGTAATGTCTTGCAGGGTAATCAAACACCCTATGAGACGGCAGATGAAAAAACTTAAAACCCATAACTATAATTTTTATTGCTTGTTGCTTACAGCATATCGCTTATTGCATTATAGCTTACAGCATATATGCATACTGCTTATCGCATACAAAGATAGTGTAAAATTTTGAGCGCAGCGAAGAATCTATAGGAGCTCCTTCCGGCAGTTGTAATACACAGGAAGTTCACTTCGTTTGTTTTGGCTTGCAACTTCGCCGACAGCACCAGCTCCCATCCTTGACTATGTGCGTTGGCTTTTCCGCC
>CADBUS010000007.1 GCA_902797895.1 uncultured Bacteroidia bacterium
AATTACTTGTAGTAGAAAGACATAGCAATCAAGAGATTAGACCCGGATTACTAGCCAAACTGAAAAAGCAGATAGGAGTTTCAAATTAAAACTAAATAGCATTGGATATGAAAATAGAGGTTATCATAGAAAAAGACGATAGAGGCTATTCTGTATATAGCGAAAATGTAAAATGCGGCACCATTATGGGAGAGGGGAAAAGCGTTGAGGAGGCAAAAGAGGATTTTATGAATACTCTGTCTGAGTTTATAGAAACTTATAAAGAGCTTGGAGAAAGAGTACCGGCAGAACTTATAAATCCTACCTTTGAATACAGATATGATGTAGCATCGGTGTTAGATGAATTTGACTTTATAAACATCACAAAATTCTCCAAACTATCCGGCATAAATCCGTCTCTACTACGGCACTATAAGCGTGGGGATTTTGCAATCTCAAAAAGACAGGTGCAAAGAATTGAAAAAGCCTTACACTCAATAGGTGAGAAACTTATTTCTGCTTCACTGTTTTAGCTCCCCTATTCTACTATATGGCAGCTAATCTGTTTCCATCTTATTGCGTTAGATTTCAGTGTGATATAAACCATTAAGTATGAAAACTCTGTTTGAAAAACTATGTAGCACGCAGCATCTTATGGCTGCCTGGAATGAGGTAAAGAGTAAACAGGCTGCCGGAGGAATGTGCAAAAGAGGGAGCCAATAATCATCAAAAATGGATTATTAGACGATAGTTCAAGAAAGCTTCTGGTAAAGAATCTTACAGAAAGATTGCAAAAGAGAGAGATATATAGAGGAGAAGAGATTACTTTGGATAAAATTATCAGCAAACAGGCAAATGAGATATGCACATTCTTCATAAAACAGACAAGGTTCCTGCCCTATAAGGCCAAGTGGTAATAAATATTTAAACAATAAGATTTTAAGGAGGCATTAATGATATGGCAGCTCGTAAGAAATTTATTGTGATAGCTTATGATATAAGCGACAATAAGCGCAGAAAAAAAGTGGTAAACGCAGTTCAAAAGTTTGGTGGAAGAGTTAATTTGAGCGTGTTTGAATGTATGGTAACCGACAGCCAATTCAAAGAGCTATGCAGTGAAATTAAGAGTATAATAAACACAAAAAAAGACTGTGTTATATATTATACTCTATGCACAGATTGCTTCTCTAAAATTGTCTATTGTCCAGATGTTAAGCATATTGCAGAGTCCTCCACAACAATTATTTAGATGCTGATACAGATTAATCGTTATTGTTTAGTATATTTGCAAATAAGATATCGATTATGAACTTTAAGAAAAGTTTGGTTGTTCTATCCGGCAAATTGGAGATGGATGAGGTTCCATATCTCAGAGGAGCTGTTATGGCTATGGCTAATAACCAAGAGGGATTTCACAACCACAATATAGATTCTACAGATATTTATCGCTATCCAAGAGTGCAGTATAAGATTATTGATGGCCATCCGGCTATAGTGGGAATAGATGAGAATAGTGCTATTTTGGATAAGCTCTTTAACCTTGGAGAGAGCTATACTTTAACCCTTGGAAAAAGAAGAGCTATAATGGAGGTAGCATATAAAGAGATTCTTACAGAAAATATTACAAACCATACCACTCCTATCCAAAATTATTTGATTAGCAATTGGCTACCTCTCAACCAAGACAACTATCGTCTATATAGTAAAATTGATAGATTGGCTGATAAAATTGCAGAGTTGGATAGGATTTTAGTGGGTAATATACTCACTTTTCACCGCCAATTCGGAGAGGAGTTTTCTAACGATGTAATTGCCTATATAAAAGAGATTCAATGCCATAAAGTCGCTCTCTACAAGGATGTAAAAATGGTCTGCTTAGATGTTTTGATTGCTGCAAATGTAAATCTACCAACCTATCTTGGAATTGGCAAAGGTGTAAGCCGTGGCTATGGGGTTATAAACAAAATCAGTAAGTAATACTCTTCCCTATTTCGCAAAATGCGAAATAACTACTCCCAACTAAGCTCCTTTAATATTGCCTCCATTTGGGAGATGGCGTAGAGGGGGCAGATGTTTACGTGGCGGATAGCTCCTCCGGCTTGATTGTCTTCATAGTCAAAGGTTCCGAAATTCTCTAAAGAACAGCGTATTGCGTTAGTGAGACGCTTCTCTCTCATAAAGGTCCAAAGGCTCTTCATACCGCCTTGTATTCCGGCCTTGACCTCTATTGGCAAAATGGTTTGGCGATATGTTGATATATAATCCACCTCTGCAAGAGAGTTCTTGGCTTGGCGAAACCAATAGTAGAGTTCGTGGCGAATATTTGGGGTGCGATAACGCAAAAGCTCCAACCCTACTAGCATTTCTGCCATAGGCCCCTTATTTATAAGGTCTGACACACTACCTGTCAAAATCTGCTCTGTCAATTCGGAAACATCTCCTATGGTCATATTCAATAGCCTGAGCATTAGGCCTGTATCAAGCAATAATAACTTACGATACGATATGTCAGCCTCGCTTCCCAAAGGCAGCCCATTGGCTGCTGTATGCGTTACAGGTATAAGGATTCCCGCTTTGGCCAACATATCTATAGCTTTTTTCACCTCCGCAGATTTATAATCACCGCCAACATCGGAATATACAAATTTCTTGGTAGCCTGCACTGCTGCACTTCGCATTGTCTGACGAAGCAATATCGGATCTATCTTCTTGCGATATTTAGGAAAATCATCTTCGTATGTAACAACTATATCGTCTTGAAGCTCTTGGCAGGCAATATAATCGTGAGTCTCTACCCATTTGCTCACAACCTCAGGCATTCCGCCCACAAGCATATAGGTTCGTAAAAGCCCCACCAACTTGTCATATAATGGTTTAGGTAGCGGTTGTGCTGCCGAAGCCTCTCTGCGAGCATTAAGCAGCATTTCCTCTGAGTTAGCCATTAAGAACTCATCAAAGGTCATTGGATAGATAAACATAGAGTGAATGCGCCCAACGCCAAATGTAGGCAATTCCTCAAGAGCAAATTCCAATAGCGAGCCGGCAGCTATAATATGCAACTCAGGAAGCTCCTCTTTGAAAAATCTCAATGCCATTATAGCCTCAGGACAAACCTGCACCTCATCTATAAATAATAGCGTTTTGCCGGGGATTATCCGTTTGCCGGCCATTGCTGTTATCTGAGAAACTATTCTGTTTACATCAAAATCTCCGCTTTTGAATATAGCTGTGTAAGATGGTTGTCTTTCGAAATTTATCTCAATGTAGCTTTCAAAACTTGCACCTAAGTGTTGCACAGCGGTTGATTTTCCTACCTGTCTGGCACCGCGCAACAATAGCGGTTTATGCACTTTGCGAGAAGCCCATTCTTGCAAATAAGTATCTATGATTCTCGGATAATACATAACAATCTATTTTTGAGAGTACAAAGATACAAAAAAAGACAAAATCCAAACAAATAAATTGCCAATTTCTGACAAAATCCAAACAAATAAATTGCCATTTTCTGACAAAATCCAAACAAATAATCTCTCCTATACACTGCGTGGCTGTGGTAAAAGACTACCAATCATACTTTAGGTGCTTGACGGTTTTCTTTTCATCTATAATCATACGGAGGGAGTCTATTCCTATTTGCAGATGGTCTTCTACATAGTTCTGAGTTACAACTTTGTCGCTCTCTTCGGTTTTTATGCCCTCAGGAATCATCGGTTGGTCTGATACTAACAGTAGCGCTCCGGTTGGGATATGGTTGGCAAAGCCGCATATAAAGAGGGTGGCAGTCTCCATATCAACCGCCATCGCACGAGTATCCCTAAGGTATTGCTTGAAGTGCTCGTCGTGTTCCCAAAGCCTTCTGTTTGTGGTAAATATGGTGCCTGTCCAATAATCTTTTTCGTGGTCTCTTATGGCAGAGGAGACGGCACGCTGGAGCATAAATGCCGGCAGTGCCGGTACCACAAGCGGATAGTAGTCGTTGGATGTTCCCTCTCCGCGTATTGCGGCAAGCGGCAGAATCAAATCCCCTATTTTGTTATGCTTATCTATACCGCCGCACTTGCCCAAAAAGAGGCAAGCCTTTGGAGATATGGCACTTAGCAAATCCATAATGGTTGCGGCATTGGGGCTTCCCATTCCAAAATTTATGATTGTTATGCCATTTGCAGAGGCATTGGGCATATTGCCGTCTTTCCCAACTATCTCAACACCAAACTTTTCTGCAAACAGTTCCACATATTTGTTAAAATTTGTAAGCAGAATATAATCTGTAAAATCCTCTAACTTGCGCTTGGTATAGCGTGGTAGCCAATTAGTTGCAATTTGATTCTTATCCATAGTATTACTTTTTTTCATCGCGATGGTTTATTCCCCTACTCCTCTTCCAACTCTCTTGCAGGCTGCTCCGGAGCGTCCAACACCTCAACATCTTTGAGGCGGCGGTTGATGGCTCTGGTGCGAGTGCCCACGAGTTTGTCCATATCGTCTAACCCCTTCTGTATATTGCCCTTAGCCTTTTCAAGCATATCGCCAAATTTGCCAAACTCACTCTTTACCTCCCCGAGTACTCTCCACACATCGTTACCCTTTTTCTGTATTGCCAATGTTCTGAATCCGAGCTGAAAACTTGTTAGAATGGCGGCGAGATTGGTTGGGCCGGCAATGGTTACATTGTACTCTTTCTGAATATTCTCCAGCAGCATAGCATCTCTTGCCACCTCCGCATAAAGCCCCTCAAATGGCAGAAACATTATTGCAAACTGGGTTGTTACAGGCACATTGATATACTTTGCTATCTCTTTTGCATTGTTTTTCACTGCATTAGAAAGTTCCTTACGTGCCACATCTATCTCCTCTTTCTCTCCCTTATCGTATGCCTGCAAAAGAGCCTCATACTTATCTTTGGGGAACTTGGCATCTATTGGGAGCAATACAGGAGTGCCATCTTGCCCTGGAAACTTTACTGCAAACTCCACCACGGCATCTTTGTTTGCTCCTGTATGGGCATTTGTAACAAACTGAGCAGGAGAAAGATACTGCTCCAAGAGCATCTGCAGTTGCACCTCTCCAAGCCCACCACGCATCTTTACATTGCTTAGCACCTTCTTTAGTCCGCCAACATCTTTTGCCAAATCGCGCATCTGCGTAAGCCCCTCTTTTACAGTATCGAGCTGTTTGCCAACAGTTTCAAAACTGCGGCTAATGCGCTCATTTAGAGTCTTTTCCAACTTCTCCTCAACAGTAGAGCGCATCTGTTCCAAACTCTTTTCTGTGGAGAGAATCATATTAGACTGTGTCTTTTCTATCTGGGTAAGCCTCTCTTTTTGAGTAGATTCCATTTGGCTCAGCTTCTCTCTCTGACTATCTTCCATAGATTTAAGCCGTAATTCCTGTGCCTGTTGCAACTTATCCAACTGGGTGCGCTGACTCTCTGTAAGAGCAGAAAAGGCCTGTTTCTGGCTATCTGTCAGATTGGAGAGTTGATTTTTCTGAACCTCCGCAAAGAGCCCCACTTTTTCAGCAAAGCTATTATTCAAATCTTTGAATCTCTCAGAAATCTCCTCGCGTTGAGAAGATTGCGAACGCTCATAATCCTCTTTGCTCTCTTTGTGATACTCTTTTACTGCCTCTCCAAATTCTTTCATAAAGCGCTCATTATCTTCCTTAAAAGATTTCATAAATGCCTCATTTACATCACGATAGCTTTTCAACCTTTTGCCCTGAATAAAAAGCACCACAAAGAGCACAAGAAGAGCCACAAGAAAGAGAGCTAACAGAATATAAAAGAGAGTATTCATAACAAGCCTGCAAAATCAAACGATAAAATCAATAATATCTATCAATGTCAATAAAGTCAATAAAGTATCTAAAATTGGTACAAGATAGTAATATAAATGACAACATCAAACACTCCGGCGCAAATATCCACAAACAGCCGAAAATCATTTTACAAACCTCAAGAAAATATATCTAATAAAGGGCTTTTGCAACAAAAAAGATTTTAGAACGTCTTACAGATAAGAAAGACGGAAAGCAAGAAGAATGAAGGAAGGAAGAAGGAAGAAGAAGATGATGATGATGATGAACGAAGAATAATGAAGAATGAATAACTAACTTGCAACGGAGTAGAGCAACACAGCTTCATTGACTGAAGGGCAGTGTAATACTAAAGGAAGCTGGGCGCCCACGCCCGTGAGTGGGAGGGACCCATCAGATACAAGTTCTTGCTGG
>CADBUS010000008.1 GCA_902797895.1 uncultured Bacteroidia bacterium
TCTTCCTCAGGAAGATATGGAGAGTGTAGATGGTGCAAGGAGCTTGATTATAGGTGTATATGACCGTATGCAGGAGCCTACCTTTGCAGGTAGAGATCTTCTTACTCTTCCAGATGTTTTGGGAGATAATGTTAAGCTAAATCCCGGTGCAACCAGATATACGCGTCAATATCAATTTACTCCCTATTATAATATAGATATTTGGGATGCTGCTTATCGTCAGATAGTATCTCTTAACGAGGCTCTCTTTTATCTGAACAAACTGAATGAGACGGCTGCTGTTAAGGCTCTTAAAGGCGAGGCTCTCTTTCTTAGGGCATACAACTACTTCTACTTGGCAAGTATTTATGGCCGTATGCCGGGCCATTTGGTAGATGGTTTTGACCTCTGTGTTCCACTTGTTAAAGAGCCTTTTTTCAACGATGGTGGCAACATTTCTGAACAGGCTTCTGTAGCCAGAGATAAGGTAGATGTAGTATGGGCTCAGATTGTTCAAGATTTGAACGATGCCTACGATTATATGAATGGAAACGACAAAGGCAATTTCCCTAACAGAGCTTCGGCTATTGCAGCAAAAGCCTTGTTATCAAGAGTATATCTTTATATGGGCAAATGGACAGAGTCTGTTGCAGCAGCTACCTATGTTCTGGACAACGCATCTGTAAAGATATATTCAGGCACTCAGTACACAACCATTTTCTCCACCGGAAGCGAAAGTATTTGGCAGCTCCATTACACAGAGGCAGAGAACCTTCTCTCAAGCTCTCTCCATTCGGCTTACGGAACAAAGGACGATGGCAGCAGAGATTCAGAAGGCTATGGAAACGGAAAGGGAACCGGCGATGCAGTTCTCTCTGTAACAGACGA
Source organism: uncultured Bacteroidia bacterium (assembly GCA_902797895.1). Classification (GTDB taxonomy): domain Bacteria; phylum Bacteroidota; class Bacteroidia; order Bacteroidales; family UBA932; genus Egerieousia. The sequence goes on from CADBUS010000008.1 coordinate 868, forward strand.
TTTTGTAGCCCTTTTGGATCAAGCAAAAGATATTCGTTTTGGTGCTTTGAGAAAGGTAAAATACTCCGGTCTAAAGCTCTGGTGGACAACCAAATTCAACTCTTGGAAGAAAGCAGACCTCTTTGGCTTGGACGATGTTCCTCTAATCAGAATCTCTGAGATGATTCTCAACAGAGCAGAGGCTTATGCGCATTTGAACAATATGACCGCCGCAAGAAAGGATATTAACGACTTTAGAGGTAAGAGAGGTATTGGAGATACCGGTGTTCCTAATTCCGGACTTTTGGATGAGATTCTGCTCCAAAGAAGAATTGAGCTTGCTTTTGAGGGGCACAGATTCTTTGATCGCAAGCGACTCGGCTTGGATATTCTCCGCCCGGAGGGACTTCCTACCATTCCATATTCAGACTATAGGGTTGTGGCAGCAATTGGAACGAGCGAACTTGATGTGAATAAGTCGCTTATACAAAACCCGGGTTATTAACAGATAACACAAGATAAAGATGAAAACATTATTGAAATCAACAATAGTTCTTGCCTTTATATTGGCACTTTTCTCCTGCCAGAAGGAGGATTGGACCTACAAAGGGCCGCAGTACTTTGAGTTCAGTGCATTTGAAAACGGACAGACTGCATCTAACGGCGTTTACTCCAAAGAGAATGGAGAGATTGGCTTGGATAAGGTTTGCATACAGTTGATTAAACATTCAGATGCCCCTGTTACAGTAGCATACAAAATTGTGGAGCAGGTATATTATCTGAAAGACGAGAGCCGTATCTCTGCCGAGCTTCCTGCCGGAAAGAAGGCGGAGGATTATGATATATTACCTTCTACTGCCGTATATGGTACAGATTATGAGATTGTTGCCGGAGGAAGCGGCTCCTTCTCCCCATCTACAATGAGTGGAACCATAACAATTCCTGCCGGAGAATACTTTGCCTTTATTGAAGTAAATATGAAGGTAAAGAGCGGAAACAATTTCTACATTGTACTTGTGGATTCAGAAGATACCAAGGCAAATAAGCCGAGTAGCATCCTAAATTATATTATGATGCCGGATATGATAACCTACTTTGAGGAGAGCTTTGCCAGTGAGATACCATCTACATTCACCCTCATAGATAAAGATGGCGATGGATATTGCTGGGAGTGGTACGGCGGAGAGGTTACTTCTGACTCTTGGAAGAGTGGTGGAATTGGTGCGCTAAATCCTGAGAATTACCTTGTTACACCAGCCATCGCAATTGGCGAAAAGATGAAGAGTGCCAAAGTAAGTTTTGAGGTACGTGCCAAGTATGACGAGGGCTACAAGATGGTAGTTTCCACATCACCAATAACTGAAGCAAACTGTCGCGATGCAGATGTGGTTCTTGATTGGCAGGTAACAGAGGTTAATGAGTTTGTTACCATAACTGTGGATATCAGTGCATATAGAGGCAAGAGCATATATATAGCACTGGTTCACGGAAACTGTACAGACCAATATTACATCAGAGTGAAGAATCTCAAAGTGTTTGGTACATAATAGATTAGCAAATATCAAGGTAAAGATGATAGATGAAAGATTAAAGCAGATTTTTGAGGAGCTTACCTCAATTGATGCTACCTCCGGAAATGAAGCTCCTGTAGCTGAATATATCAGAGCTTTTGCAGAAAGGCTTGGACTCGAATTCTCAATAGATGGTGCAGCCACTCTTTCCGGTGGGAATAGTGGTAATGCAATAGTGAAAATAAAGGGAGGCGGAAGCTATTTTTTAGCATCTCATATGGATACACCGCGCTCTATCAAGGGGTTGAAAAGAGTCTATCTGCAAGACAGGATAACTTCAGACGGCACCACTCCATTGGGAGTAGATGACCGAGGAGGTCTTTCATCTATTCTCTATGCCTTGGAAAAGGCTGTCGCTGAGGGAAATATAAAGCCCTGCACTCTTGTTTTTACTGTGTGTGAGGAGACAACCTTGGCCGGTTCTACCTTCTATACTCCGGAGGCCGGAATAAGATACGGGTTTATTTTTGACTCCTATATGAGCCCTCCTGCCTTTGTGAGTGAGACTTGCGGATTGCTTGAATTTGACTTTATCTTCAACGGGCGCTCCTCTCATTCCGGTATAGCTCCGGAAAAGGGTATAAGTGCCATACAGGTTGCCTGTGAGGCAATTACCAAGTTCCCGTATGGAAAACTTGGTGAAAAGGAGACAGGAAACATAGGTAAAATTCAAGGCGGCACTGCCACCAATGTGGTATGCGACCAAGTCAAAATATCCGGAGAAATCAGGAGCGGAAATCTCAAAGAGGGGCAGAGGCGATTTGATAAAATAGTGGAGGAGTTTGAGCAGGTTTGCAGCAAGTATGGAGCCACCCTTGAGTATAGTAGTGCGTGGGATTTTACCCCATATCACATACATCCTGAAGATGAGCCATATCGCCATTTTGATAAGGTGGTAAGAGAGATGGGGTTAGAGCCACTACCAATGAAATCGATGGGCGGAAGCGACGCTAATGCTATGAATAAGAAAGGAGTAAAGTGTATCAATTTAGGAGTTGGGGCACAGAATCCTCACGGAAACGATGAGTTTATTCTCTATGAGGATTTTACAAGAGCGGCTCAAATAGCCTATGGATTGATGACCACTACACTATAAAATAAATAGAACTTTATGAAGTACACATATTTTATTCTCAGCGCCTTAATGGTGCTGATAAGTTGCAATTGTTCAGATAAATCCAAGTGTGAGCAGTTGGAATATCTCCCAGAGAACATCACAGCCAAGGGAACATTGGTAATAGAGGGTGGGGGAGATCGTATAGCCCCTATCTTGAACAAGATAATTGAAAAGGGAGGAGGAACAGAAAATTGTAAACTTCTTGTGATTCCATTTGCGAGCCAGCTTGAAGATACAGGCGAAAGACAGGCGGCAGAGTTTCGCGCTCTTGGCTGCAAGAATGCCGATTATATTCTCTGCCCAAAAGATAGCATAGATAATCCGGAGAATCTTGCTAAACTCGATGGAGTTACAGCCATCTTTCTCTCCGGCGGCGATCAAAGCCGTTTGAAGGAGTTTTTGGGTGGAACTAAGTTTTTTGACAAGATGCTTCAAATCTACAAAGATGGTGGAGTTATTGGAGGAACAAGTGCAGGTGCTGCAATACAGAGCCGTATTATGCTCACAGGCAATCAAGTAAATGCCTCGCCAGATGAAAACTCCTCCGTATTCAACGAGATAAAAAAGAATTATGTTGAGACAAAAGAGGGGTTCGGTTTTTTGGATAATATCATTATAGATCAACATTTTATAGCTCGCCGCAGGCAGGTAAGACTGATAAATGTGTTACTCGATAATCCGGGCTATCGCGGACTTGGTATAGATGAGGAGTGCGCTGTTGTTGTAAATCCCGACAAGAGTATTGAGGTAGTAGGCACCGGATGCGCAATGCTTTTTGAGCCATATAAAAAGGGAGAAGATGGCAGCAATGCCCATAGTTTCAAACTCACCATTCTCTACCCGGGAGATAAGTATAACATTTAGTAAGGCAAAGATTTTTTAACTTTGAAGCGTTATGGCAAAGGCAAAAAAAATACCTCATACTTTTGTGATAATAGGTTTCGTGCTGCTTGTGTGCGGAATACTTACTTGGCTTGTACCTTCTGGAGAGTTTGACCATCAGAATATTACAGTAGATGGAGTGGATAGAGAGGTTATAGTAAACGGCTCTTACCACAGAGTGGATTCAAATCCCCAGAGCTGGCAGATTTTAGGAGTTATAGTTGACGGCTTCAAACGGCAGGCTGCCATAATCGCTTTTGTGCTTATAATAGGTGGTGCTTTTCAGATACTCAACAGCAGCCGCGCCATTGATTTCGGAATTCGTCAATTCCTAAAGAAAGTTCATAGACATTGGGCCATTATAGTGGCTACAATGCTTATTTTCAGCATATTTGGAGCTGTATTCGGAATGAGTGAAGAGACAATAGCCTTTATTGTGATATTTATTCCGTTAGCAATATCTATGGGCTACGACTCAATAACCGGAGTGCTTATGGTTTATGTGGCTGCCCACATAGGATTCAGTGGAGCTGTATTTAACCCCTTCACAATAGGTATAGCTCAAGGGCTTAGCGGATTGCCAATCTTCTCCGGCTTTGAGTACAGAATGGTGGTATGGGTAATTCTCACCCTGCTTATAATTGCATTCACTCTCTGGTATGCAAATAGGGTAAAGAAGAATCCGCAATGCAGCCCAACCTATAAGATAGATGAATATTGGAGAAAGAGAGAGCAGGAAAGCTCCGCTATGGAGTTCAATGAGAAAACTCCTATGAGCGCGTGGGTGATATTCTCAATTTCTGCCGCTATACTTATTTTATCCTCAATACTTTACCCAAAAACAACAGTTACATTGGGAGGTAAGGAGTTCTCATTTATCTGCATCCCGATAGTCTCTGCTCTCTACATAATTTCAGGCATTATAACCCTGCGCAAATCATACCTCTATTTTATTCTTAGCGTGCTCGCATTTACAATAATTTTTCTTGTAATAGGAGTGCTTGGATATGGATGGTATGTAAAGGAGATTTCTGCCCTCTTCCTTGGTATGGGAATAGTAAGCGGAGCTGCTATGGGAAGTTCAGCCAACAAGATTGCAGTAGAGTTCATCAATGGAGCAAAGGATATTCTCTCCGCCGCTCTTATAGTGGGCCTTGCAGGGGGTATTATTGAGATACTTACAGCCGGCAAGGTAATGGATACCATACTATATGCACTTTCCAACACAATGAGTTCAACCGGCAAAGGAGGAACAGTCTCCATAATGTATGGAATCCAAACTGTTCTCAATCTCTTTATACCATCCGGAACTGCCAAAGCTGCTCTTACAATGCCAATAATGGCCCCATTCTCCGATATAATCGGGCTTAGCCGCCAGGCAACAGTTATGGCCTACCAGTTTGGAGATGGATTTACCAATATGATAACCCCAACCTCCGCTGTTCTTATGGGAGTGCTTGGAGTGGCTCGTATCCCTTATGAGGTGTGGCTCAAGTGGTTCTGGAAGATTCTTCTGATATTTATGCTGATAGGGCTTCTTCTTTTGATGCCAACGGTCTATATGAATCTGAATGGTTTTTAATAGAGTAAGAACTTGGTAAATTCTCAAATGACGGTAGTCTAAAATTGAAGAATTTGCATTTTACAAATTAAATTGTTTACTTTGCACTCCAATATCGCGGGGTAGAGCAGTTGGTAGCTCGTCGGGCTCATAACCCGGAGGTCGTAGGTTCAAGTCCTGCCCCCGCTACAAGAAAAGTCAGCTAATGCTGACTTTTTTTGTAGCGGGGGCAATGCCCCTTTGTTTACGCAGCTAAGCTGCGATGGCTCCTTTCAGGAGCGGAGCTTTTCAAGCTCTTTATAAATCCTTCA
>CADBUS010000009.1 GCA_902797895.1 uncultured Bacteroidia bacterium
ACTCCACACTCGGCACTATATGGAGTATTTGCCCAGAACGGGGAATACAGCATAGACAAATGCACGAGAGTCAAGCGTATTCGCAATCCCTCAGCTTTTTGAAAATTTCCACATTTCCATCAGAGGAAAACGAAAACACTTTCGCTATATGTCTGCCATAATTCAATGGCGAGGCAAATATAACATTTTCTTAGAACAAATAGGGCCAAGATGTCTTATTTTTTGTGGAGTGGATTTGTCCTTTTACTAAAAAAAGATGGGCTGACCAAACAGTTTGGTCAGCCTATCACGACTTGTTGTAATGTGGTGCGGGTAAAGGGACTCGAACCCCCACGGATTGCTCCACCAGATCCTAAGTCTGGCGCGGCTACCAATTACGCCATACCCGCATTGCCTTAAAAGCGGCTGCAAAAATAGAAGATTTATTCTGATAAAACAAATTTAACCTTTCAGTGGCTAAAGCCGCAGATGCTTTTCTCCCCCAAGGAGCTATTGAATCATTTTTTATTATATTTGCAAAAATGGTGGCTGCGAACTATGAAACTATGAAACTATGAAACTATGAAACTATGAAACTATGAAAGGATTGCCTCTAAAGACAAGAATCGCCGGAGAGCTTGAACGCAGAATCCGCAAGATGGATATTAAGGAGCATCGCCTCAGGCAGCTCTTTTGGGAGTGCACACTCTCTTGTAATCTCTCTTGCCGCCATTGCGGAAGCGATTGCAAAATGTTGCCGCAGGCCTCCTCAGAGATGAAACTCGACACTTTCCTCAAAGTTTTAGATTCTGTTAAGGCCGATTGCGATAAAAGGGGCTATTCCACAGGGGAGATACTTGTGATAATCAGCGGCGGTGAACCTCTGATGCGTAAGGATTTAGAGCAGTGCGGCAGAGCTATAATCAAGAAAGGATTTCCGTGGGGAATGGTAACCAACGGCTATGCAATGACTCGTGAGCGTTTTACTGCTCTGCGCAAAGCCGGCCTCCACTCTATGACTGTTAGCTTGGATGGTCTTAAAGAGTCTCACGATTGGATGAGAGGGCGTGCCGGCAGCTTTGAAAAAGCGGTTGAAACCATTAAACTTGCTGTGGAAACCTTTGAGAAAGAGGGCTCTGCAAATGAGCCTGTAATTGGAGTGGGGGAGATTGCCTTTGATGTGGTTACTTGTGTGAATATGCGCAACTTTCAGGAGCTAAAGCAGATAAAAGAGTTGCTAATCTCTTTGGGCGTAAGGCAGTGGAGGCTCTTTACAATTTTTCCATCGGGCAGGGCAGCGCAAGATCCTACGCTACAATTAGATAATTCTCACTTTAAGGCGCTTCTGGAGTTTATAGCGGCTACTCGCAAAGAGGGTAGAATAAAGGCAAGCTACGGCTGCGAGGGCTTTTTAGGAGAGTGGGAGGGCAAGGTTAGAGATAATTTTTACCGTTGCGGCGCCGGCATATCTGTAGGCTCAGTGCTTGCAGATGGCTCAATATCAGCCTGTACAAGCATAAGGGCAGATTTTAATCAGGGCAATATTTATCGCGATGATTTTATGCAGGTATGGAATAATGCCTTTAAGCCTTATCGCGATAGGGAGTGGATGAGAAAGGATGAGTGTGGCTCTTGCAGCTTTTTTAGATATTGCGAGGGAAACGGAATGCATCTGAGAAACTCCGATGGCTCTCTCAAATTCTGTCATTTGCAGAGGCTTAAATAGTATTGAATAATAAAAAACGATACGATATGAAAAAAGAAAAGAGCATCTCAAAGAGTAAGAAATTGCTGAATAGGTTGATGGTTTACTTAATAGGGTTGTTGGGATTTACAGCAGCAACGGGATGTCCGGTTTTTGCTTATGGAAGCCCTCACGCAACCTATAAGTACAAATTTCAACTTTTAGATGAAAAGGATAAGCCATTGGAAAATACGCAGTTGAGAGTAACTTGGAAAGGGTATAACTATCGTTTATTGCCTACTGATCCAAATATGGTAACAGACAAAAATGGAAGAATAAATTATTCTGCAGGCGGGTTTATAAAAAATTACGATGACTCTTGGCTTGTCTATTACGAAACTGATAATGAGCATCACTCAGGAGTATTCAAAGAGGATTCTGTAAGAATTGAAGAAAAACGAATAAAAAAAGGTTTGGGGAATTGGAACCACGGCACTTATGAGGTTAAAGCCACATTGAAACTAAAAAAGAAGGATTAGTAAAATGAAACTGAAAAAAAACAGAGGTAAAATTGTAGCAAAACTGCTGATTGGATTATTGGGATTATTGGGCTTTTCTGCTTGTGAAGAGGAGATGCGGGCGATGTATGGGACTCCGCATGCAACCTATAATCTTAAATTTCAACTTACTGATGAAGCTAATAAACCATTAGAGAGCACACAGTTACGAGTAAATAACTTGGGCCGAAATATGCTTTTATTCACACCGCTTGAAAAGCTAAAAACCAATAGTGAGGGTAAAATTGATTGTTCTGTAGAGGGTTTTGGAATAATCAACAAAAATACCTATTTAGTCTATTACGAAAAGGATAATGAGCATCATTCCGGAACTTTCAAAGAAGATTCTGTAAAAGTAACAGATATTAAGAAGATAGAGGAGGGAAAAGGATGGCACAGAGGAACTTACGAGCTTAAAGCCACATTGAAACTAAAAAAGAAATAATAAACCTAAAACATAAGCAATGAAATTTGTTAAAAGATTTTATAAGTATCTGATGGCAAGCCTTTTGGCTGCTTTTGGGTTTGCCTCTTGTGACTTCCCTAAAATGTATGGTCCTCCTCGAGTAGAGTATGGAACTCCCCACGCAATGCTGAAAGTTGATATAAAACTTGAGGATGCAGATTCTCAACCTATTGGCAATGCAGAATTGTTGCTGAAAGAGGGGGGGAGAGTTGTAGATGAAGTTGGACTAAAGACAGATGAGAAAGGGGTTATTGAGAAAACTTATCATATTTGGCCGATAAAGTTCGAGGATACCTGGCTGGTCTATTATGAGGGAGAGAACCCAAAATATATGGGGGTATTCAAAGACGATTCCATTAAGGTGCAGGGGATTCAGATAGAGAAAGGAAGTGGCTGGGATAGAGGAACTTACGAGCTTAAAGCCACTTTGAAACTTAAAAAGAAAGATTAGTAAAATGAAATCAACTAACAAGAGAAGAAATATTGTATTAAAACTGCTGATTGGATTATTGGGCTTACTGGGCTTTTCTGCTTGTGAAGAGGAAAGGCGAGAAATGTATGGTTCTCCTTATGCTACATATAATCTTAAATTTCAGCTGACCGATGAGGATAATAATCCATTAGGAAACACGCAGTTACATATAAATAAAGACGGACAACCTTTAATGAGGAATATAAAAACAGATAGTGAGGGCAAGATAGAGCAATCTATAAAGGACGGAGGCGCTCTTATTTTAGATGGTAAAAACTATTTAGTCTATTATGAAAAAGATAATGAGCACCATTCCGGAACTTTCAAAGAAGACTCCGTAAAACTAAATGTAACTCAGATAGAGGAAGGTAAAGGCTGGTATGAGGGAACTTACGAGCTAAAAGCCACTCTGAAATTAAAAAAGAAATAAGCGGCGAATAGCATTGCTGCAAGTTGGATCTGAAAGAGAATGGGGGATGACCAAAACAGTCATTCCCCATTTATGTTATAGACTCTTCGCTGCGCTCAGAGTGACAGAGTAAGCCTCAGCACTTGAACTTGTTTGCAGCGATAATAGACTCTTCGCTCTGCTCTGAATGACAAAGCTCCGCTCAAAGTGTAGCTATTCCATTCAGAATGACTCTGTTAGTCAGAAGCCCTTGTAATCAGATGCTCTTGGTGACTGTTAATTAGAAGCTCTTGGCAATTGCAATAAAGTCATCTGCCTTTAGGGCTGCTCCGCCGATAAGGCCGCCATCTATATCGGGCTGGCTGAAAAGTTCAGCAGCGTTAGAAGGCTTGCAGCTTCCACCATAGAGAATGCTAATCTGCTGAGCCAAAGCCCCAAACTTTTCTGCCAAACTCTTGCGTATAAAGGCGTGTATCTCTTGAGCCTGCTCTTTGGTAGCGGTCTCTCCTGTTCCTATTGCCCAAATAGGCTCGTAGGCAACGGTTATCTTCTTCATATCTTCCTCGCCAAGAGCAAACAACACCTCTTTTATCTCCTCTCCCACAACATCAAAATGGCGGCCTGCTTTTCTATCCTCCAAAGCCTCACCCACGCAATAGATAACTTTAAGCCCTGCAGCCAAAGCCTGTTTAATCTTCTCCAATAAAATGGCATTTGTTTCACCGTAGTAGCCTCTGCGCTCGGAGTGGCCGAGTATTACATACTCCACAGGGGCGCCAACTGCATCTGCCGGAGCTCCTACTACTGTTCCAACTGCCTTGCTTAGAGATACTAACATCTGTGCAGCCACCTCTCCGGTATATGCTCCCTTCTCTTTGTCTGCGCAGTTTTGTGCTCCGAGAGCCAATTTGCTGCGGCAGTTCGGGCATTTGATGTCTCCTATAATTTTGCTTATGGGAAACAGGTGCGTAAAGGGTGTATTTACAATAAGCTGAACCTGCTGAGGAATCTCCTCAATCTTTGCAATAATCTGGTTTACAAGTTCTATGCCCTCTGCAACTGTGGTGTTCATCTTCCAGTTGCCGGCTACAATCTTTTTTCTCATATTATGACAATTTAATGTTTATTTCACAAGATATCTGTTGAAATTTTCTCAAGAAAAGACCTAATTTCAATATCTGTAGGAGGATTATCTATCATAAAATCAACAGATTCGCTATAGTCGATGTCATCAAAATAGGATAATTGTACCCTAAACATCTTGTTAGAAAATAGTTCTCCGAATATTTCTGATGCTCTTAAGGCTATCTGCTCTAAGGTAAAATGCTCTTTTAGCAAAAAATATAAATCTACATAATCTTTCCATTTAGAACGCCTACCTAAGGCATAGGCTTTCATTGCTGCAAGATCTATAAGAGTTGGTATTTTTATAACATTATCAAAATCAATTTTAGCCTTTATGGGGAACTCGTACTGAAAGAAGGTGAGTTTTACATCATTTACTATAAAATTCATCTGTTCAGCAGTATTATAGGTTAAGGAGTATGGTAATTTAGAATTTTGAATACTCTCCAAATTCTTCTTTCTTCTTATCGGCTTATTTTTGAACAAATCAAAATCTATTGAACGGCGGTGTCCTATATGAAGAGCTATTGCAGTTCCACCTACCAAATAATACTCCTTACAGAATAAGGATATTAGAGGAAGAATCTCCAACTGATTCTTATTTAATATCTCTTTGTGGAGCATAGCGATTAAAAACTAATGTAAAATAGTGGCGTATTTGTGGAGTATAATTACCTTTCTGCCTGCCGGAAGCAGAGAAAAATATTCTGGCAACATTCTCTAAGCCAAGAGTTTCAATTAACTCTCTTATATCATTGAGAGTGCCGTAATTAAGCAAAGTCTCAACTAAAAGAGCATCCGAAATGGCCTCTTTTTTATCTTCCGGAGTGTACCAGAACAATACTTTGTGTTTATTGATTAAAGCACTGCGAGTCATAACCAATCCTTTCCTCTTACAAAGATACAATTTTTGGGGCAGGGGTGCAAAAAAGAGTTATTTTTGCGATAGGTTTTGAGTGTATCGCTCAACTGAGATAGAATGAACAAAAAAAGAGGCATATATTTTATTCTGCTCTCAACAGCTGTTCTGCTGCTCTTTGTGGCAGATTTGTTGCTCGGCTCTGTAAGTTTCTCGGTCAGAGAGCTTTTTGCCACAGATATGGGCAGGAACATTCTTTTGGCCTTCCGTTTGCCAAAGGCATATACAGCTCTTATATCGGGTATTGCATTGGCTCTGTGCGGCTTGCAGATGCAGACTCTTTTCCGCAATCCGCTGGCAGATCCATATATTCTTGGTGTGAGCAGTGGAGCCGGCCTGGGAGTGGCTCTCTACATTATGGGTATAACGGTTTGGGGAGTGGAGAGAAACAATCTGCTGCAATCGCTTGGGAGTGCTGGAGCCGCCCTGCTTGGAGCTTTGGCGGTAACCCTGCTCATATTTTATGTCTCAAAAAGGGTAAAGGGAAATCTTACTTTGCTGATTTTCGGCGTTATGATTGGTTATATAGCCTCCGCCGTTGTCAGCCTGCTCCAATATGCCTCCAACGCTCACGCCCTTAAAGCATACGTACTTTGGACTATGGGCTCCTTTGCCGCCCTTGATTCTATTCAACTGATAATACTAACAATTCTGATTGTGGCCGGTGCGGTAATGGCAGTGCTGAATATCAAAGATTTGAACGCAATTCTCCCAGGCGAGGAGTATGCTCTCTCTTTGGGGTTGAATGTTAAGCATATACGCAATAAGATACTCCTCTCCACAACTCTGCTTGCAGGGGCGGTTACAGCCTTTTGCGGCCCGATAGGCTTTTTGGGAATTGCCGTTCCGCATATTGCTCGTTTCTGCTTTAAGGATGCTAATCACAGGGTTTTAGTTCCGGCTTCCGCTCTTTTGGGAGCTGCTGTAACCCTGCTTGCCGATACTCTTTCAGAACTCCCAGGCTCCGGCAGCATTATCCCAATCAATACAATGGCAGCCCTGCTCGGCATTCCCGTAATAATTGCCATTCTCTTCAGACGCGGCTCTTAAAGTAAATAGCTAAAAGATTCCTCGCTCCGCTCAGAATGACGGCAAAGTATATATTTTTTGTATATTTGCAGCCCATCGGAAGGGGGTAGTTTTATTGTGATAGCCGCTCTTCCAAAATAATCAGAAAATAACAGTAAAAATATGAAGATTACAAAGAAAGAAACAGAGGCACTCACCTACCTTTTAACAGTTGAGATAGAGAGAGCCGAGGCAAATGAAAAGAAGGATAAGCAGCTAAAGGAATACCGTAAAAAGGCTGAACTCAGAGGGTTCCGCAAGGGTATGGCTCCAATGGGGCTGATAGAGAAAATGTATGGCCCTGCTGCACTGAACGATGCAGTGAACTCCCTTATTTCAGATGGTATAAACAACTATATAAACGAGCAGAAATTAGATTTGATTGGGGAGCCAATCCCAGCGGATGAATTGCAGAAAGAGTTTGATATAGAGAAAGATACTAAGTTTGAGTTTGTGTATGAAATGGGTTTGCGCCCTGCGGTTGATGTGGTATTTGACAAAAAAGACAAGGTTATAAACTACGATATAAAAGTTACTCCAGATGCTTTGGAGCAATATAAAAGCGATATGCTCCGTCAATTTGGCAACCTGGAGGATGTTGCAAAGTCTGGAGATGAGGATTTCCTTATAGTGGATTTGGAGCAGGGAGAAAAGAGAGTAGAGAAGGCTTATATCACTCTCAAGGGTATGGATGCCAAGATAAAGAAGCAGTTCCTGGGCAAAAAGGTTGGAGACAGCTTTGATGTTGATACGGTTAAGGCTTTCCCTAACGATGCAGACAGAGCCTCTCTGCTTAGAATAAAGAAAGATGAGTTTGACGCCTCTAATCCTATCTATAAACTTACCGTTAAGGAGGTTAAGAGCTTTGTGCCTGCAAAGGAGAGCCAGGAGCTTTATGACAGAATGTTTGGCAAGGATAAGGTTAAGGATTCTGCCGGTTTTGAGAAGGCTTTGGAGGAGAGACTCAAGGCAGACTACGCAACCCAGAGCGATTTCCGCCTGCGCAGAGATATTATAGACTATGCTGTAAAGAAGGCCGGGCTCGCCTTGCCTGAGAATTTCCTCAAAAAATGGCTCTTTAGGGTTAATGAGGAGAAATTTACTATGGAGCAGATTGAGAGGGAGTTCCCACTCTTTTTGCAGGATTTCCGTTGGCAGCTGATTACCAAAAAGATATTTGATGATCAGAAGATGAAGATTACAAAGGAGGATATGCTCAATGTAGCCAAGGAGATGACTGCAACTCAGTTTGCAATGTATGGAATGGGCTCTCTGCCTGAGGATATGCTAAAGCAATATGCAGAGCAGATGCTTTCAGACCAGAAGCAGGTTAGCCGCGTATTTGAAAAGTGCGAGGAGAACAAAGTTTTGGCCCATCTGAAAGAGGCTATTACCATAGATAACAAGTCTATAACTCAGGATGAATTGGCCAAGATAAACGAGAAGGCTGCAAAAGCGGCTGATAAAGAGGCAGCCAAAGCAGAAAAGAGTGCTAAAACAGAGAAAAAGAGTACGGCTAAAAAGGCTACAAAAAAGAGTGAATAAGATAGGATTATGAGAAGCGATTTTGAAAAATTTGTATCAGACAAAAAGAATCTCGGTTCTTTGAAGCTACACAAATATGCCTCTGTAACAGCGGCTTACATCAACCCTTCTATAATTGAGGAGAGGCGTATGAATGTTGCTGTAATGGATGTATTCTCCAGATTGATGATGGATAGAATCATATTTCTGGGTGTGCCTATCAACGATGATGTTGCAAACATAGTGCAGGCCCAGCTTCTCTATCTCGAATCTGTTGATCCGGAGGCAGACATTCAGCTTTACATAAACTCCCCGGGGGGGCACGTGTATGCCGGTTGGGGCATTTATGATACTATGAACTTGGTGCGCCCTCGCGTATGCACTATATGCACAGGAATGGCAGCCTCTATGGCGGCTGTTCTGCTTGCTGCCGGTGCAAAGGGGAGCAGAAGCGCTCTGCCGCACTCCAGAGTAATGATACATCAGCCAATGGGTGGCGCATCTGGCCAAGCCTCTGATATTGAGATAGAGGCGAGGGAGATTCTGAAGGTAAGGAAGGAGCTGTATGAATCTTTAGCTCACAATACAGGCAAATCTTTGGAGCAGATAGAGAAAGATGCAGACAGAGATTACTGGATGACATCGTTGGAGGCCAAGGAGTATGGTATGATAGATGAGATACTAAAGCACGATAAGCCTCAGGATAAGAGATAGTTAGGCGAATGGCAAAAGGTAAAGGAACGTTTGACGGAAAGAGCGGAGGCTTCTGCTGCATCTGCGGCAGGGAGGATTCCCAAGTCCCCTTTTTGGTGCAGGGTAGCAGGGGTGCAATATGCACAGATTGCGTAGAGCAGATATCGGCTCTTATGGAAGATGCCAAGGCTGTTACAAAAGGCAGCAGCAAAGAGAGCCTGCGCACCTCTCTAAAGGATGAGTTTAAGCTATTAACTCCCAAAGAGATACATAACTATCTCAACCAATATGTTATAGGGCAGGATGAGGCTAAAAAGTTCCTCTCCGTAGCTGTATATAACCACTACAAAAGATTGCTCTTTAAGAGTTCAGAAGATTCCAAAGAGCTTGAACTGGAGAAATCCAATGTGCTGATGGTTGGCCCTACCGGCACAGGTAAAACTCTGCTTGCCAGGTCTATAGCAAAGATGCTCAAACTTCCGTTTGCTATTGTAGATGCAACGGTGCTAACAGAGGCAGGCTATGTTGGAGAGGATGTGGAGAGCATACTTACAAGGCTTCTTCAAGATGCAGACTACAATGTAGAAAAGGCGCAGATGGGCATAGTCTTTATAGATGAGATAGATAAAGTTGCCCGCAAGAGCGATAATCCATCTATAACACGTGACGTATCGGGCGAGGGGGTACAACAGGCTATGCTTAAGATACTTGAGGGCAATATAGTGAATGTGCCACCGCAGGGAGGGCGCAAACACCCTGAGCAGAAGATGATTGCAGTAGATACCTCAAACATTCTCTTTATTTGCGGAGGCGCCTTTGAGGGGATTGAGAAGAAGATTGCCCAGAGAATCAATACTCAGGTTGTGGGGTACGGAGTGCAGAGTCGCCTCGGCGATATAGATACCAAAGATTTGCTGAAGTATATAGCTCCGCAGGATTTACGAGCCTACGGACTTATTCCTGAGCTTATTGGAAGGCTTCCTGTTATAACCTATCTCCATCCTTTGGATAGGGAGGCACTTCTGAATATCCTAACCAAGCCAAAAAATGCCCTTATAAAGCAGTACGAGTATATGTTCAAATTAGATGGAATAAAGCTCGTATTGGAGGAGGGAGTATTGGACTTTATAGTGGATACTGCAATTAAGTATAACCTTGGGGCACGCGGTTTAAGGTCTATATGTGAGGCTATTATGGTAGATGCTATGTATGATGCGCCATCGAGAGAGCAAAAAGGGGAGTTCCGCCTTACATTGGATTATGCCAAAGAGAAGGTTGCAAAGCTCACAGGCAGTATGCTTCTGAAGTAGCCCAAACAGATTCTGAAACAAAAGCTATATATCGTTATGGATTACGCTCAGCTATACTCACAGATTAAACTCAAAGGGAGTTTTTTATGCGTAGGTTTGGATACGGATATTGCAAAACTACCCCCTCATCTTATCAGCCAGGCTTTACAGAAAGGGGAGAGCAAAGAGAGTGCTATTTTTGAGTTCAATAGAGCGATTATAGATTCAACAGCCAAATATACAGTCTCTTACAAGCTCAATACAGCCTTTTATGAGGCTTCGGGCTGGCAGGGAATTTTGCAGTTGGAGAGAACAGCGCAGTACATAAAGGAGAACTATCCGGAGATATTTCTTATAGCAGATGCCAAGAGGGGAGATATTGGCAATACCGCTGCAGAGTATGCCAAGGCTTTCTTTGAGAAGATGCCTTTTGATGCGGTAACCCTCTCTCCTTATATGGGTGGCGATGCTGTTGCTCCTTTCTTAAAGTATGAGGGCAAGTGGGTTATAATTCTGGCCCTCACCTCAAATGCAACCGCGGAGGAGTTTGAGACCTTAAAGGTAGATGGGCAAATGCCACTTTATGAGGCAGTTATAAGAAAGGCCGATGAGTGGGGAGGAGGGCAAAACATTATGTTTGTGGTGGGAGCAACACGCCCTGAGCAACTTGCACAGATACGCCGAATAGCTCCGCAGAGTTTTTTCCTTGTTCCCGGAGTTGGAGCGCAAGGCGGTAAGGTTGAAGATGTTGCAAAAGCCGGTATGAATTCGCAATGTGGTCTGTTGGTAAACTCTTCCAGAGGAATCATTTATGCCGATTCTACTGAGCGTTTTGCCGAGGTGGCGGCTGAAAAGGCAGCAGAACTTGCAGCTCAAATGCGTCTTTTTTTAGGTTAGGCGATTAAGGATCTACTGCGCGTTTGTAAATGTCGTACTGCTCCAAAACTTTAGAGGCGTAGCCAAGCACCTGGTTCGCCCCCTTGAATGAACTGACCTTTACATCTGCCTTATTATATCCCTTCTCCATAAGCGGTATAACAGAGGCCACATCTTCCCACACAAGAGGATTTTTCCCCTCTGCCACAGCCACTTTCTGGCATTGCTGTATGCGTCCTTCTCCTGCATTGTAGGCCGCAAGTGTAAAGAGTAAAACATTCTCATCATCCATTCCGCTGGCCTTAAACCTCTTCTGTACCTGCTTTATCATTCTGCACCCTGCAATAATATTCTGTTCAGGATCATACACGTCTTCCACTCCCATTGCATTTGCAGTAGATTGCAGCACCTGCATAAGTCCAATGGCTCCCATACTTGAAACAATTCCGGTATTGAAGCCGGATTCTTTGTAAATCAGTGCGCTTAGCAGCCTCCAGTCCCAACCTATTGAGGCGGCGTGCTTTTTTATAATATTGTCGTATGGCGATATTGAGTGCCTTGTGATGGGCATATTGTATGCCCTGCCGCTTGATGCGCGTTGCAGCCTGGCGTAGAGCTTTTTATACTCAGATGTGGGCTTAAAGTATTGGAGCCAGTAGTTTATGTTGGCGAGTATATTCTCTTCATCGTATCTTGTGGCGCAGCGGTAGCCGCTTTCAATCTCTATCGTAGAAGCAAGGTAGTCTCTGTACTCCGTTGGAATGGAGTCTGTTATGGAGTTGTAGATTATTATGTCAGTTCCCTTGTCTGTAAGAGCCTCCCACTCCTGCGGCAAATTTTTCTCAATGCTTATTACCGCTTGGCAGTGGTGCTCCTTTGCAAAGAGCTTTACAAGGTCTGTGGCAAATTTCAATGCCGCGTTACCTGTATTTAAGTTCTTATCTATAAGTATGGTGCAATTGAGAGTATCTCCGGTAAGGCTTTTGTATGCGAGCGGTTTTGTGCGGTGAGGAACCTCATCGGGAATAATACCTAAAGATTTAATAAGGTAAAAGAGCAATAGGGCAGCAAACATTATTGCCGCAACTTTTACCCCCTTGGTGGTTAGAATCTTATGCCAAGCTCTTCTGCTCACTTTATATAGAATGGCCACCAGATACCGAATTTAAGGGCTCTCTGAGGGCGGATATAGCGATAGGTGGAGAAGTAACCATTCTTGGTCCAACCCTGCGTAACATTCTCAACCTTAACAAAAATAGAAGCTCTCTTCCATTGCATATTTACAAAAGCGTCTATGTATGGGCAGTTACCAATCTCCATTCTGTTCTGGGTGTGGAACATACCAAGCGCAGGCGAAAATGCCGGCGCATAGTAGAGAGTATTGTAGGTAAAATCTGCTCCCACCTGCATATTCAGCACATTTTTAACCACATAAAACTGCAGATAATATCTTAGGTTAAGCGCGAGTTTGGGCAATGGTATAACCTCTTGGTTAGAAGAGAGTTGGAATAGCACTCTGTTATCCAGATTGAGTACGCCGAGCCTTATTTTTTTACTCAGCGATGCGCTCATCACACTCATTGCAGTGCTGTTTTGCCGCGCCATTCCAAGCGAATCTATGTAGATATTGTTGCTTAGCAGCGAGTAGCCGAATGTGGCCTCCAAATTCCAGCGAGGTATGTTCAGGGCCGCCTCAATCCTTGTCTGTGAGCTTTTTGCAAAGTCGTTATCCCATATATAATGGTTGGAGTAGTAGTTGTTGTAGAAATACGACGGCCTTCTGAGGCTTGAGTGGAATTTGGC
>CADBUS010000010.1 GCA_902797895.1 uncultured Bacteroidia bacterium
CAGCAGAGCGAGCTATAAACAGAAGGCAAGAACCTCTCCAAGAAGTCCTTGCCATTCCAGTTTAATATTACTACTGCAATCTTCAATTACTTGAAGTAATTAAATTAGCACAACAGCCTCTACTTTGTAACTCTCTCAAGCCACTTGACCATTCCGAGCATAACTGCCATTGAGATAAGGCAGAATACGGCAAACACAGCCCAAGTCTCCCACTGCTGAGGGAACTTACGCAGCATTGTAACACCTACTGCAATAAAGAGGTTACCAATTGCTGTAGCTGTAAGCCATAATCCTTGGCAAATACCCTGCAAATGCTTAGGAGCAACCTTAGATACAAACGATAGCCCGAGTGGAGAGATAAAGAGCTCAGCTACTGTTAAGAAGAAGTAGGTGAGTATCAATACGGTAGGGCTTGCTTTAATAGCACTCCTTGCAGCCTCTGTCCAAGTGAGGAAGGTGTCTGCAGATGGATAGTTTTTCATCAAAGCAATAATCACCAAGAAGATATAGGCGCAGGCAGCGATAAACATACCGAGCGCAATCTTTCTTGGAGTTGACATCTCCTTGCCTTTGCGTGCCAATGATGCAAAGAGCACCATAATAATAGGGGTAAGAATAATCACAAAGAATGGGTTGATACACTGCCAAATTTCCGGTGGAACAGATGAAGTGTTTACAAAGTCTCTTGCAAATACAGATAGAGACTGGCCGTTCTGATGGAATGAGAACCAGAAGAATACAGCCACTCCTAACACAGCAAAGAGTGCATAGAGCCTCTGCTTAATCTCTTTTGCATTATCTATCTTCTCCTGCTCTGTGTACTCAACAACAGCCTTCTTCTCCTTCTTTGCAGGATTTGGGAATATTCTCTTGGTAGCAATAAATATAAGGAGTGAGATAAGCATTGCTGCAACAGATGCTATAAAGGAGTAGTGAACACCTGTGTTGAATACATTCAGATACTTATCGCAAAAATCTGCCATCTGATCTGCAGGTACTGCTGCTGCGTTGAGCTGCACACTCTCTGCAAGAGAGTTGAGGTTCTGCATAGCAGTGGCATCCATTGCATCTTTATTCTCCAAGAATTGGTGGCAGAGCTTTGGAAGTGTTGAGTTATAGAGCATTCCGTTAGTCTTTAGCCACCAGCTTCTAAGGATAGGGGCAACAAACGGAGCAATAACTCCACCTATGTTTATAAATACATAAAAGATTTGGAATCCGGAATCTCTCTTGCCCTTTCTTTTTGCATATTCCTCTTGAGATATTTTAGCACCTTCTGCCTCAAAGTTATCGTACATTTGGCCAACGATAGCCTGTAGATTACCCTTGAAGAGACCATTACCGGCTGCAATCATAAAGAGAGCAAAGCAGGTAAAGACAAGTATGCCGGAGAACTTACCTGTAGTAGCGGCAAAGTTCTCTCCAAATACAGGAATAGAGAGCAAGCCGTAGCCGGCAGCCATCACCAACAATCCTGTGATAATTGTCCCCTTGTAGTTTTGCAACTTGTCTGCAATCATACCGCCCGGCAGAGCAAGCACATAAATCAAAAAGTAGAATACTGCATAAATCCAGCCGGCAGCATCGTCGCTGATTCCAAACTTGGATGCGAGGAAGAGTAAGAGAACGGCATTCATAATATAGTAGCCGAATCTCTCTCCCATATTACTTAACGCTGCTGCAATCAACCCTTTAGGGTGCTCTTTCTTAGCCTTTCTAAGGTAAAAAATCAGAAGTGGTACAACAACAATCAATATAGCTATGAGAATAACTAACGGAGCGTTGTTTTGCCATAGGTTAGACATATAAAATATGTGTTTTAGTTTGGGACTTCTATTAAAAGCACGGGGGTGCCGAAGTCCGTTAAAGCAGCCCGCGTTTCCAACTCCAAATATACAAAAAAATTGATTTATTTTCTGCTAAGTCTTATCTTTGGGCAGCAAACTCGTTACAACAACACTCTGCTTCTTATGAAGAAACTAATTACCAATATCCGCTTTGGGTTGCTTTACATAATATCTCTGCTTCCGCTAAGAGTTCACTATATCTTTTCAGATTTGTTGGCCTTTGTGCTGCATCGTATAGTAAGATACCGCTACCAAGTAATAACTGCAAACATTGCAAGGAGTTTTCCGGAGTACAGATATGACGATATAAAAAAACTTACAAAGCAATACTACGGCTTTATGTGTGATATTATTGCTGAAAGCATCTGGTCTTTAGCTCACTGCGCCAATGCAATCAGAGAGAGAGTTAAGGTGGAGAATCTTCACCTTTTAGATGAGTTGCAGCAGAGCCGCAATAATGTTTTGATAGTTATGGGCCACTGCGGAAATTGGGAACTCATTAGCGGAATGATAATGGAACAGAAGGATAGAGAAGAAAAAAGTTTTGCATTCAACCCGGTTTACATTGTATATAAGGCTGCGCACAAAAAATCTTCTGATGCAATTTTCAAAAAAATAAGGATGCACGAGTATAAAAAATTCGGCTCCAAAGGAGGAGTTTTGGAATCAAATTCTGTAATACGCCACGCAATAAAACATAGAGAGGATAAGGGTGTTTATGTAATGATTGCAGATCAGAATCCTGTGGGAGGCAAAGAGATTATAGTAGATTTTCTCAATCAGAAAACAGCTATGCTTGGCGGCCCTAACTATTTGGCTACCAAGCTGAATATGCCCGTAGTATATCTCTATATGGATAGAGTTGCGCGCGGCCGTTACAATATGAGATTTACTCTGATAGCAGAGAATCCTTCTGAGTGTGAGGAGGGGTATATCACACGTACTTTTGCTAAACTGTTGGAGCAGGATATAAAAGCAAACAGAGTGAATTGGCTTTGGAGTCACAAAAGATGGAAGAGAAAAATTTGAAATTAGTTGCATCATATAATGAAATAATTATTATAATTGCATTGTAAAAAAATGCTGAATATCAGAAGGAAATAAAATCTATAAAAAAATATGGGCGTAAAAAGGGCATTACTTTCACTCTTAGCCGCAATTTTAATTTTAGCTCCGGCACATTCTCAAATAATCAGAGAATCAGACCAATTACCCCAAGGCGCAATCATTTACTCACTCCCTCAAACCTCTATAAGAGTCTCAGTTAAAGTGCTTTGCACAGAGTTCACTCCAGGCCCTTATGCAGCGTGGAGCGAGAAATATCTTGGAGTAGCTGCTCAAAGAAATGCAAAAAAAACCTACACATTTCAGCAGATTGAGATAACTCCTTTTGTGGAGGCAGATCCATCTTTGAATGTTGCGTTAAATTTAGGTAACTCAAAAAATGCAAGTGCAAATTTTTTGAATTTTTGCTCGCAGGGGTTGATTGTTGCACCGGGTTATTTCAACTCCTCTTCTGCACCGCTTAGATTTCCGGCATATCTTCCGCAGCAGTTCAATGAGGCTGTGCCACATCTTGGGACTCAAACTACTCAGTTGTACAAGAGCGTTACGAATGAGAATGGAGAGGTAGAGAAGGTGGCAGTTCCTCAGACTCAGGTTGTTGCAAAGCCGTCTGAGAAAAAGGCAGAGGAGACGGCAGCACTTATTTTCCGTTTGAGAGAGAAGAAGATAGATATACTCACCGGCGATACCGATGCCAATTACAGCGGAGCCGCGCTTGGCAGTGCAGTGGATAATATGGAGAGATTGGAGCAGGAATATACATCGCTCTTTTTGGGGCGCAATGTAACAAGCGTAATGGAGGCGAGCTTTGATGTGGTACCGGAGGCAAAAGGAGGCAAGCAAAATATTGTAGCCTTTAGAATATCTGATACTCAAGGTATTGTTGGGGCAGATAATATGTCTGGCAGACCGATATATCTGGAGCTTGTTCCAATAGGCAAGGTAGAAAATAGTGCCGGTGCAGATGCCTCTTCCTCAAAGGGCAAAATTGCATATAGAACTCCTATGCCGGCTTCAGTCAGATTGTTGGATGGGCAGAGTGTCTTGGGGCAGAGCAGAGTGTTGGTATATCAACTTGGAAAAATTCTCTATTTCCCTATGGATGTGGCTTTGGGGAGATAATTATCGTGATAAATATTTAATAATTGTAAAATAAAATTTTGAGCGTTATGAAAACAATAGATCAGTTGCAACCTAAAGAGGTGTGGACTATCTTTAATGAACTTGCAAAAATTCCGCGCCCTTCCAAGAAGGAGCAGAAGGCAGTGGAGTTTGCATACAATTTTGGTAAAAAGTTAGGGCTTGAAACCATTAAGGATGAGGTAGGTAATGTGATTATTCGCAAGCCTGCAACAAAGGGAATGGAGAAGAGGGCCGGCATTATTCTGGAGGCTCACCTTGATATGGTGCCGCAGAAGAGGCCGGAGGTAAAACACGATTTTGAGAAAGATCCTATCAAGCCGAGAATAGTAGATAAATTTGTTTATGCAACAGGTACAACGCTTGGTGCTGACAATGGTTTGGGAGTTGCAGTTGCTTTGGCAGTTTTGCAATCAAAGACTCTGCAGCACGGCCCTATAGAGGTGTTGCTCACTGTAGATGAGGAAACTGGTATGACAGGTGCAAAGGCCTTGAAACCAGGTCTTTTGAAGGGTGAGATACTTATGAACTTAGACTCGGAGACCGAGGGTATTTTGTATGTTGGTTGCGCCGGCGGTTTGGATGGCGAGGCTACATTCAAATATACAACTGAGGCTCTTGGTGCAGGTTATAGCTACAAGACAATAAAGGTGCACGGCCTTTTGGGCGGCCACTCAGGTATGGATATAGTTCTCTACCGCGCTAACGCAAACAAGGTTTTAGCAAGAGTTCTCCTTCCGCTTATGAGAGATTTGGATGCTCATCTTGTTGAGATAGCCGGCGGCAGTTTGAGAAATGCAATACC
>CADBUS010000011.1 GCA_902797895.1 uncultured Bacteroidia bacterium
CATAGAAGACAAAACTTATGACCAATAATCCGATAAAAGTTAGGACAAAACCTATCGGTGAAAAGTTCCAAAATGAATTTAGAAGATCTACTAAAGAACTGAATATTGATAAAATTGTTGTCATAGCTCTATCCTTACTGCAAATATGAAAAAAAATATACCAAATGGCAAACGGAACAGTAGAGATAAAATTCATAGACTCTTCGCTCCGTTCAGAGTGACAGGTGGTGATGCAGATACAAGTGCAAGTGCAAGTGCAAGTGCAAGTGCAGATGCAGGTAGTGGTGCTTAGGCAACTTAAAGCAGATTCTTAATTATTGCCCTTGGATTGCTGAAAATGTTCCGGTATTTCAATAACCGTTCCCTCATAATATAGGGTATCGTAAGATGGTATCTCTACCATTGCATAAACTTTGCCTGAGGGGTAAACTTGCATTGTTACAGTAACTTGCAGGGTTAGCTTATCGGTATTCTTAAATGAGCATTGGAACATATAGCTCTTTTGGTTTTTCTGCAATCCGCCCAGTATAGGCACATTTTTATTATCTGCATCTATATGTATAAAGAAGCTGTTATTGCTGTAATTGTCTCCGGCTCTCGACTCTTTTTCACATTCAAATGGGAGGTAGCAGGATATGCGGTTTTTATTGAGGTAGATATAGTATGTCACATCCAAATCAATACCATCGCCACTGTTGTTTCTGGTATAATTGGTATTGGTGTAGGATAGAGACTCCGCTCCGCTTTTGGCTATTGGTAAATTGCTGTTTTTCTTCTTATTGGTCATACTGCTCAAGACAATGAAGATATTTTTATCATCAGCTGCGCTTTTTACCATCTTCTCTCTCATCTCTTTTAGCTCTTTCTTGCTCTTTTTTTGTGAAAAGGCGGCCGGCTGGCATATAAGAAGAGCCAAGGCGGTTACTACTGAAACTATGAATATTTTTTTCATAACGATAATGTTTATATTTTTATAGACTTTTACGTAAGCGAAGATAGCAAAAATTAAGCCAAGCGCATTGGAAATAAAAGATAGTTTTAATACTATTTTTAGTATATTTGCGTAGGGCAAAGGCGTATTAAATAGTATTAAAACGTAAAATAAAAGTTATAACTATGAAGAAGATTTTATCAGGATTTTTGGCGGCGGGATGCCTTTTTATGGGCGCGGCCTGCAAGAACAACACCACTAAGATTCACGATGGCAACAACGATAAAGATAGTACTGCAATAGTGCAGACCGATATTAAGACAACTCCGCAGAAAGAGTATGATCTTGAGGCCATAGCAAAGGTAATAGATGGGGCTGAAACCGTTATGGGCTTTAGTCAGGGGCGTGCCTCGGTTATCAATAAAGAGGGCAAGTTAGGGGTGATAGACAAGATGGGCAATATTATAATTCCGTTTGAGTACAGCTACTCTGTATTTAAGTATTCTGAGGGCATTATCTGCTGCCACAAAAATCACGAAGAAAATTTTTATTTCGACCTCAATGGCAATCTGCTCTTTACTATGAAAGATTGCGGCAGCGGCCGCTTCTTTGATGGAATAGCCTGTGTACCAAAGAATGGCAAACATTTTTATATGGATAAAACAGGTCAACCTCTTTTTGGCGGCCAGGAGTGGGAGTGGGCTGATGATTTTTCAGATGGTATGGCCTTGGTGTGGAAAGATGGGCTGTGGGGCTTTATTGATACCACAGGCGAGCTTGTAATTCCTTATAAATATACCTCTCCTGCGGAGCGCAACCCCGAGGGGTTCCACGATGGCGTGGCAGCTGTTGTAATTGACGGCTCTCGTGAACTTTTTTGCTATATAGACAAGACGGGCAAGCAGATTTTTCCTAAACTCTATCATAACGATTCTCCTTTCTGTGAGGGAGTTGCAGCGGTATATGACCGCGAAACTGAGCGTTATGGCTATATAGATAAAAGCGGCAATATGGTTATTACCTTGGATGAGC
The DNA here is from genome assembly GCA_902797895.1 of uncultured Bacteroidia bacterium. Lineage (GTDB taxonomy): Bacteria > Bacteroidota > Bacteroidia > Bacteroidales > UBA932 > Egerieousia. The sequence goes on from CADBUS010000011.1 coordinate 1,964, forward strand.
AGTGTTGGGGCGGTAACTTTAACGAGGGCTTTGCTTTGATTCGCAAAAGCGGTGGTGTTCCTTGGGGCTTTATTAACAAGAGCGGTGAGATGGTAATTACCTTACCTGAAGGAACTTATAGAGATGTAGAGCCTTTCTTTGAGGGGAGGGCCAAAGTGTGGGATGGCAATGGTTATGGCTTTATAGACACCACAGGAAAGCTCGTAATTCCTTGTGAATATACCTGTTATGAGGGCTTTTCAGATGGGCTTGTGCCTGTAACCAAAGATGGCAAGTGCGGTTATGTAGATAGGGATGGCAATAGTACATTCAACTATTAAGTTCCTCTATTTATGCCAATTGCTTAATCTTTTTTTATTGAAGATTTTAGTACTAATTAAAACAATAAGAGTATGAAGAAGTTCCTGTTTATTATAACTATGCTGATGGCTTCATTCACTATGGCAGCCCAAGAGCAAAACGAGGCGGAAATGCTTTTCCAAACAAGGGTAGATGAGATGATTAAGCGTCTTAAAATTACAGATGAGCAGAAGAGCGAGTTTGTAAAAATATACAGAGCTTATGCCGATTCTATCGCTGCCATTTTGGGAGACGAGCCTCAAATCGTTTACCAAAGAAGCAAGGGTAATGGTATGGGCTATTACGGTAATCCTACCGGTGTGGAGAGCTTTAGCTCCAACCGCCCGGGTGATGTGAACAATGTGCTGATAAGAGGGGCGCATAGCTTTAATTCCGGAACAGAACCTCTCTACATATTGGATGGTTCCGAAATTGATAGGGAGAGCTTAAATACCCTGAATAAGAACGATATAGCAGATATAACGATTTTGAAAGATGCTGCCGGAACCGCTATTTACGGTGCTCGTGGAGCTAATGGCGTTGTAGTTATTACAACCAAGAAGGTGCAGGCAGAGGATAGCTCCAAGCCGGCTCTTACAAAGGAGCAGATGAAAAAAATAGAGCAGGAGAGAGCCCAAAATATACAGAAGGCCAATCAGGTGCATCAGTTTTTTATGGCCGAATTTGCAAAGGTGCTGAACGAAAAGCAGTTGGAGCGTTTCCCTAATGCAGAGGAGAAAGCACAGAAAAAAAATAAGAAAAAAAGATAGTCTCTTGAAATATCAAAAAGGCTTTTAGGAGAACAATCTTACTGATACTTTATTACTTTTGCGCCCCGAAAGTTAATAATTGAAAATTGTATTGGTTATGAAAAAGGTATTTATCCTTGCATTTGCAGCTCTTGCTTTTGCAGCTTGCAATAACAACAAGGCTGCGGAGCAGGCTAACGATGCTATTCAAGAGCAGGATGTAGTGGAGGTTACTGCTGCTCCTGTTGAAAATGAGGTAAAAGAAGGTGTTGAAGAAGCTGTTGAGAATGCTTCTGATGAGATTAAATCTGTTGTAGATAATGCAACAGAGGCCGGCAAAGAGGCTATCGAGAATGTAAAAGATGCTGCAAAAGAGGTTGTAGAGAATGCTAAAGAGGCTGGTAAGCAGGCAGTTGAGGCTACAAAAGATGCTGCTAACAAGGCAGTTGATGCAGCCAAAGGTGCAGCTAACGATGCTATCAAAAAGGCTGAGGAGAAAGTAAAAAAGTAATTTTAAGTACACCATCTTTAGGTTAAAAAAGGGGGCTGCTTTTTTGGCACCCCCTTTTTTTGCAAAAAAATTATCTTTGCCTTGTAAAGCTACAAACCTTAAACTCTGTTGAAACTCTATGGAATGGTTGGAGAGTCTTGGATTACTGGGCCTTTTTATAGGTAGTTTATTGGCTGCCACTATTCTCCCGTTTAGTTCAGATGTTATATATCTTGCGGTGCTTGCCTCTACCGGAAAGCCATTGGCCTGCCTGTTAAGTGCAACTGCCGGTAGCTGGATAGGAAGCGTTATCACTTATTATTTGGGTAGAATAGGTAAATGGGAATGGATAGAGAGGTGGTTTAAGGTAACTCCCCAAAAACTTGAAAAGCAACGCGTTTATGTAAACAAATATGGGGTGTGGCTCGCTTTGGTAGCGTGGCTTCCGTTTGTTGGGGATATTTCTGTGCTGGCTTTGGGCTTTTATCGCAGTCCTAAATACTTAACATTTTTTATGCTCTTGATAGGCAAGTTCTTACGCTATCTTTTCTGGAATATTGTAACAAATGCCATATTTTAGTGCATAGCTTTGGGGATTTTTTTGCAAATTTGCCATCACTTTTAAGCGATATGGCTATTCTTTTAGTTGAAAAATATAAAAAGCGTATTTGTAAGCCTCTGCTAACATTATTGTTGCTGTTGTTGCCAATTCTACTGCTATCTGCCCCCAATGCAATAGACAATCTTTTAGACTCTTATAACAAAAATGGCAACAGGGCTTTAGCCCAAGAGTTTTTTAAGACTCTGCAAGCTGAAGGGGTTACAGATGAGCCTGTTCTTATTGCTTCAGATGCTTCTGCGGAGTATATAGATATGTTGGTATGGTATTGGGCTGCAGAGTATTACTACTCCAAACAGAATTATGAGTTATGTTGCGATTATGGTGAGAAGGCGTTGCCGCTATGTGATAAGTTCTCAGATAAAGAGATGAAGGCAGATTGTCTTAATCTTATGGCTATAGTAAACATACGGCGTGCAAAATATGGTGCGGCGGCAGATTATGCAGAGCAGTGCTACAAACTCGATCTTGAGAGCGGAGATAATGACCGCATAAGCTCCAGTCTGAATACCCTTGCCGGTATTCATCTTACAGCCAAGAGGCCGAATGATGCAGAAAGGTATATACAAAAGGCATTGGAGTATAACTATAAGACCAATAATCTGCATCGCCGTTCTGTGCTTTTGGGTATGGCCTCCGAGATCTATTATGCAAAAGGAGACTATTCCACCTCGTTGGAGAATGCAAAAAAGGCATACGATATAGAGCTCTCTCTCAAAAGGGAGATGCAGGCCAACTTGCGCCTCTCTCAAATGGGCAATGCCTTATTGGGGCTAAAGGAATATGAGGAGGCAGAGGCGACTTTTGAAAAGGTAATCCGATTTTTTGAAAGTAGCGGCAACAAGCAATCGCTCGGCATTTCAAACAATAAGATGGGAACGCTCAATTTGGCTCAAAACAGGCCGGAGAAGGCCATTCCGTACTTTAAGAGAGCTGCATCCATTTTTGTGGAGTTGGGAGACTCTTTCAACGAACTATACTCGCGTAAGGGTTTATATGAAGCATATTGGAGTGTGAATTTAGATTCAGCAAAGGTTTATTATGAGGCGTACGACAGGCTCAAAGACTCTCTCTACAACAATGAGGTGGCTGAGAGTATTGGGCGTCACGATGCCTCCATCGGCAATGCGGAGCTCAGAATACTCAATAGTAGGATAGTGCAAAATAACAAAGTGCTTATCAGATATGGCATATTGGCAATAATTCTCGTTGGCGGCATTATCTGGTATGTTAAGCATTGGCACACCTCTCGTCAGAAAGCGAGAATGAGGAGGGCTATTGAGGCACTTAAAGCAGACTATGAGCAAATTTACGGTAAATATCAAGAGATTTTAGATAAGGCTCAACAACCTCAGGATAGAGTGGAGGCATCTGAGAGTGTTGCAACATCTGACAAAGGGGCATCTGATTTCTTGAATAAAATTATAGCAATAGTAATAGACCACGGAGAGGATCCTGCGGCAGCTTTTAGCGTAGAGGATATTGCCTCAAAGATGTGCGTTTCCAGCGGCCATCTCAACAGAAAAGTAAAGTTCCTTACAGGAATGACCACTCAGAACTATGTATTAAGGCTCCGTTTGGAAAAGGCGCGTTTGATGTTGCAATCAGAGCCGGATGCACTTGTGGCTGATGTGGCTTTTAGGTGCGGATTTGAAGATGCTGCATCATTTTCAAGGGCATTTAAGAAGATTTACAATCAAACTCCCACTCAGGTAAGGGCTAACTAAAACCCTTCTGCCAACTCA
>CADBUS010000012.1 GCA_902797895.1 uncultured Bacteroidia bacterium
AGTAAATATAGTGGCTTGATAGCTGATGGTTACACCATTGTAAGAGTGCCTATAGAAAAGACCATCGCGATGACAATGCTGCAACTCTCCAATTTTATAGCACTTGAGGCCACTGATGCCCTCTCTGCCATTACAAGCACAAAAAATCTCTTCAACGAGCAGATTTTGGCAAGGGTTGAGGATGGGAGTTTGGTTAAAATTGGCCACGAGGGCAATTTCAATCAGGAACTTATTATGGCTGCCGCACCTGAGGTTATATTTATATCTCCCTTTAAGAAAGGTGGTTACGATATAATAAAGGAGACCGGAATTACCCTTGTACCCCATCTTGGGTATAAGGAGCTACATCCGCTTGGGCAGGCAGAATGGATTAAGTTTATTGCAATGTTTATAGGCAAAGAGATAAAGGCCAATGAGGAGTTTGCCGAAATAGAAAATAACTACCTAAAGATGAAGGCTTTGGCAGAAGGTACATCTACTCGCCCTACCATATTTAGCGGAGAGATGCACTCCGGCAACTGGTATGCGGTGGGAGGAAAAAATCATCTTGCTCAAATTTTTAGAGATGCAGGGGGCGAATACCTTATAAAAGATGAGAATACCGGCGGAGTTAATATAGAGTTTGAGAAAATGTATGCAACTTGCGCAAAAGCAGAGTATTGGAGAATACTTAACAGTTTCTCCGGTGAGTTCACATACGAGGCATTAAAAAAATCCGAGCCGCGCAACGAGCTTTTTGATGCCTTCAAGAACAAAAAGGTTATCTATTGCAATATGAAACAAACCCCTTATTATGAGCTTGCTCCTGTGCATCCGGATTTGCTGCTGAAAGATTTCTTAGCCATATTCCATCCGGAGCTTGTGGAGGAGAGCTATGAGGGAACTTTCTACAAATTATTGAAGTAAAATTTTGTCATTCTGAAGCCTGCCCTGAGCTTGCCGAAGGGCGCAGCGAAGAATCTTATAGAAATAGAACGCTCCGCTCTACTTCCTGCCTTTGATTCAGCCCCTTCTCTACTTTTTGTAGCCAATAACTTCGGTCTCGTCGTCAGATAGCAGGAGTTTCAACTTAGTGTTGTTGCTCAAATTCAGTTTGGTAAGTTTGTTCCTATTGCAGAGCAAATATTCCAGTTTAGGATTGTTCTCCAAATTGAGAGTTGTAAGCATATTACCCTCGCAGTTCAGAAAAACAAGCTCCGGTAAGTTGGTAAGCTCTAAAGTTGTAAGATTGTTGTTTACGCAATACAAATTCTCAAGGCAAGTGTTGTTACTCACATCAAGTAGAGTAAGTTGGTTAGTAGAGCAGGCAAGATGTGTAAGTTTTCTATTTTTGCTTACATCCAGAACAGAGATTTTATTATCGCTGCAAGAGAGACTTTGAAGTTCTGTGTTGTTGCTCACATCAAGGCCGGTTAAACCGCAAGAATAGCAATACAATTCCTTCAAAAGTTTATTATTGCTAACATTCAGAGTATCAATCTTATTGCCGCTGCAATAGAGATATTCCAGCTTGGTGTTCCTACGCACATCAAGGTTAGTTACCTGATGATCTTCAAAAATTAGCGCCTTCAGATTAGGGAAATATTCCACTCCTTTCAAAGATTGTAGAAGTTGCTCATATTCCCAACCTTGCGCATATTCCTCCTCCGAAAAAGGTGAAGCAAACATAAGTTCTGTAACAGCTTCGGCCTCTGCCATAGAGAGCTTTCCGTCTGAATCTGTATCAAAATTCTTTAGGCAGTATGCTTTGAATGAGGGGTCATCTATCTGAGAGCAGACATCATCAACCTGTGGAAGAACAAACTCTTCCTCAGCAAGGTCTGAGATTAGGCCACCTTTTGATATTTCGGAATTATCCCCATTGTTTTTGCAGGAAAAGAGAATAAAAGAGAAGAGCATCGTCAGCGATGTAAAGAGAGTAACTTTCAGTTTCATACAATTTTAATTATTCGGTCTATCAGGCCAATTATTTTAAATAAAAACAGATGCTTCTTCCGAGGTACGGGGCGATTGCCTTGCTCCTGTATTAGAATCTGTCTCTGAATACAAAGTTAAGGATTTAATTCATTCTACATAAATAGAAGAGCAAAAACTCTTGGCCGGTGAGGCAAAGTGCAAATGATGAGATAAAGAAGATTTGGGAATGTTTGCGTGAATATTAGGAAAAGCCGTATCTTTGGGGTATGTTCAAAAATAGCGGAAAACTGATATTTGTAGCGATTTTGATACTTGCTCTGTTAGTGGCAAATCTTCTGCTGGGGAGTGTAAAGATTCCTGCGGCAGATGTGCTAAGTATCTTATTTGGCGACCGTTCCAATGAGATATTTTCCAACATAATACTCAAATCAAGACTTCCACAGGCTTTGGTTGCCATTGTAGCCGGAGCAGGATTGGCGGTTTCCGGTTTGCAAATGCAAACGGTTTTCCGTAATCCTTTGGCCGGCCCCTCGGTGCTTGGTATCTCCAATGGCGCGAGTTTGGGAGTGGCAATTATTGTGCTTATGTCCGGCTCTTTAGCAGGTATTTCACTTAGCCGAATGGGATATGTAGGGGATGCTGCAATATCAGTGGCTGCAATAGTTGGCTCTTTGGCAGTTATGGCGCTGATACTCTTTGTGGCCAAAAAGGTTAAAGGGAATGTTACGCTACTGATAATAGGTGTAATGATAGGTTACCTTGTTACCGCCATAGTGGGAGTGCTTAAATTCTTTAGCCCCGAGGAGGATGTAAAAGCCTTTGTAGTGTGGGGATTAGGCTCTTTTGCAAGAGTTTCCGGAGATAGGATGATGCTCTTTTGCACTATGATGTTGGCTCTGTTGCCGCTTAGTTTCCTGCTTATTAAAAGTCTGAACCTTATGCTGCTCGGCGATGACTACGCACGCAATCTCGGGCTCAAGGTCTCCAAATCGCGGAGTCTGATAATACTCAATTCCGGTGTTTTAGTTGCCATTGTTACAGCATACTGCGGCCCTATAATGTTTATAGGTTTAGCTGTTCCGCACCTTTGCAGAGCGCTTTTCAAAACATCAGATCACCGCACGCTCATACCCGGAACAATACTTACAGGAGCCGCACTTGCACTGCTTTGCAGCCTTGTTGCCAGAATGCCGGGCTTTGAGGGGGCGCTGCCCGTAAACTCAGTAACCGCCCTTATAGGCGCACCTGTTATTGCATCTGTAATATTCAAAAAAAGAAGAGAGGATGTCAGAGAATAGGGAGATACTAAGGTTAGAAAATCTGACCATTGGCTACAAGAACAAAAACTCTGTTAAGGAAGTTGCCAAAGGTATAAATGCCAGGCTGTTAAAAGGGGAACTAACCTGCCTTATAGGCCCAAATGGAGTTGGCAAATCTACCCTAATGAGAACAATTTGCGCTTTTCAGCAGAGGCTGGGCGGCAATGTTTTTATAGAGGATAAGGAGCTTGATTTTTATTCCGATAGTGAGCTTGCAAAAAAAATTGGCGTAGTTCTCACCCAAAGGCCGCAAATTCAGAATATGAGCGTACAGGAGCTGGTTGCACTTGGAAGAAGCCCATACACAGGCTTTTGGGGAACTCTCACAAAGAGCGACAAAGAGATTGTAGATAACTCCCTTTCAATCATAGGAATAGAGTGCCTAAAGGAGCGGATGATACAGACTCTCAGTGATGGAGAACGCCAAAAGGTTATGATAGCCAAGGCCATAGCGCAACAAACCCCTATTATCTGCCTTGATGAGCCTACCGCCTTTTTGGACTTCCCCTCAAAAATAGAGACTATGCAAATGCTCCAAAGGCTTTGTAAAGAGCAGAGTAAGACAGTTTTCCTCTCCTCTCACGATTTAGAACTTGCGCTGCAACTTTCAGATAAAATATGGCTGATGCAGCATAGCGGCCTCACAATAGGTACTCCTCAAGAGGTTGCCGCAAGCGGCGCACTCTCCACCTTTATTGAGCGAGAGGGCATTACATTTGATAAAGAGCTATTGAGAGTAAAAATCTGCAAGTAGTAGCAGCTTTTTTTAGAGGTGGTATCCTATAAATCCTGTAGTGCATAAATTCTACCGCCTTCATCAATGAGTAAAATTGTAAGTAAGCTGTTAGGGCAGAGTGGAAGGCATATATTTTTGCAGCGCGTTATCACTTCATTCACAAATGGTTGGAGCTTTTCTGCCGGCACAATATCCCATAGTTCCCTGGCAAGGGTTATTGTGTAGGCTTTTTCCGTAATCTCCTTTGGGCAACCGACGGCAGTAAGAAGAGAGGCTATAAACTCTCTGTCCATTGTAACATTGCTGCTGTGGGTATCGAGATTACCGGCCGCCAACTTTACAGCCTTACCAAGCATTATTCCAAGAGTTATATAGCTGAAACCAAGCTCATTGGCAATTGCAATAGTATCCCCTATTTTGTTGCCGTACTGCACAAAGCACTGTGGAGTAAGCTCTCTGTAATACTCTTTCAGATAGTTCTCGCTCTTTGCTCCTGAGTTTATAACAACCCTCTTGGAACCTGTAGCCTTTGCCACATCCATACATTTGCGCACAGAGTTTATAAAACTCTCATCCGAGAATGGCTTTATTATGCCCGATACCCCTATTATACTTATACCGCCCTCTATACCAAGCCTTGGATTGAATGTACGCCTGGCAATCTCCTCACCGCCTGGCACAGAGATAATTACCTTAAAACCTTGATTGGAGTATCTGTTCCTTAGGTTATCCTCTATCATTTTGCGTGGAGCTTTATTGATAGCGGCCTCACCAGGGGGAGAGTCAAATCCGGGGAGAGTTATACGCCCGACTCCATTACCCCCATCTATCACAATATCAGAGGTTTTAAGTTTTGATACAGTTGCGTGAATCTCCATCTTATCGGTTACATCGGGGTCGTCTCCACTCTCCTTTATTACAAATGCATCAACAGTAATAGTTGTGGCAGCAGCAGATGAAGAGATTGCGTTATGAGGCTCTGACTCTGAGGAGGCTATAAAATGAGTATCAACCTCAATTGTCTCCCCATTAGGGAGAATAAGAGGTACGCTTGTCGGCTCCAAACCCTCCATCACTTTTTGCGAGGCGGCCAAGGCGGCAGCAGTGGCACAACTGCCTGTGGTTAAGCCACTATGTAAAGGATGGAACTCAGGCAATAGCTTTTCTACCATCCTCCTCATACCATACTGTCCATTAACTGTTATAAAACCTTTAGGAAGTGGAGGGCGCATTACGGCAAAAACCTTTACTCCAAGTTTAAGAGCAGCCTCTGCCTTCTCATTATATCCACCGCTTAATCCACTCTCTTTAAGTAAAATAGCATCAGGTGCAATCTGTTTTATCTGTTCCGCATCATCCTCATTGCTGTTGTAGAAGCAGATATGGCTCTGCTCTATGCCGAATTTCTCTGCCAAAGAGATTGAACTCTCTCTATTGAGAATACGATGATAAATCTCTACTCCGCTATCTTGCAGAGGTTTAAGTCTTGGAATAGATTGAACTCCGGCAGTAGAGAATAGGCGCTTGGCTTTAGAATCCTCAATTTTTGCAATAGCATCTGTAAAATCGTTGCACCAAATAATATTTGGATTGCGAGGGGGATATATTCTTTCAAATCTGATTACAGGGATGGATAACTTACTTGCTATCAGAGCTATATTGTTATGTAGCTGAGAGGCAAACGGGTGGGCGGCATCCACAATAAGCCTTATATTATGAGCCTTGCAAAAGCACTCTATCTGCGGCGGCTCCATAGCTCCGCTGATTTCAACGCCGTGATGCAAAGCAAGTTGCTGCTCTCCTCCCTTAGTGGAATAGTAGTAGAGAGAGCCGGCCTCCTCCAACTCCTTTGCCGCTGCGCGGCCCTCCGTTGTTCCACCAAAAATTAGAATCATCTCTCAAATGCGTTACTATATTCTATTGTGTATAAGCTCATTCATTATCTACATTCTCTGGCTTTTCTGCAGACGAAGCCTTACGAAAAAGGTGTGTAAAGTTCTTGGAATAGAGTTCAGAAAGCCCCTCTCTGTTTCCAATGGCCTCGCCCACCACTATCATTGTAGTTAGAGTCAGATTATTCTCTTTTACAATGTTGGCAAGATTTTTTAATACTCCGCGATAGATTCTCTGATCCGGCCAGGTAAGGTGATAACAGGCTGCAACAGGCGTGTTTTCAGGATATTCCATAAGCAGCTCCCTCTGCACATCATCAACTATGGCGGCAGAGAGGAATATGCACATTGTACTGTTACTACGTGCAAGCAGATGTAGCTTTTCCCTCTCCGGCATAGGAGTTCTCCCCTCTCCGCGAGTAAGTATTATGGTTTGGCACCTCTCCGGAATTGTAAATTGGGAGCGCAACTCTGCCGCAGCCGCCAAAAACGATGATATTCCGGGAGTTATATGATAACTCATATTGTGCTTGTCAAA
>CADBUS010000013.1 GCA_902797895.1 uncultured Bacteroidia bacterium
CTACCCAATATACTGCGGCAACACCGCTTTATGTGCGCTTAGAGCAGAGTGAGACTCGTGATGTTAAAGTAGTTGCTTTAACTCGTGCCGGAACAACAAAAAGAGATATCACTCTTGGACACCTTCCATTTTATCAGTGGGGCAGAGTAACTCCTATTAGACCTACATTTGCTGATGCTTACCCTGCTTTTGTTGACAATGCCCTTAAAGGTGGTTTTTATCCAATTTTAATATCTTCTCCTTTTCAATCTAATTTAGGTTTCGCCTTACGATCTGTTCAGAATTTCCTTATCGCCTCCACAGGAACTACGTGGATTCCGCATAGTTCTCATCCATTTTACAATCTTTGGAATGCAAATGCTACCGCATTTTCCAGTATGGCAACATATACAGATATAAAAGTGGCAAAAACAATCTATGACCCTTGTCCCGTGGGTTATACCGTACCACGCCAGAATGCCTTCTCTGCATTTAAGATAGGTTATGGAACAATAGAGAGTACTACAGGTAATGTAAATGCTAAAGCAAATGGTACAAACTTTTACGATGCTAAATGGGTTCTTTACACAAATTGGCGTGAAAACACAAGCGATACTCCAACCGGCAATACCATTGAATTTCCTCTAACAGGTCGCAGGGCAAATTCCTCAGGAGCAATTGCGGACGCTTTAAATGTTCAATTATGGACAGCATCTGCTATTAGTGTGTCTAATGCTAAACCTCTTACAATTTGGAACACAGGTATGGTATATGGTTATAATAATTTATGTTGGGGATTTGTAATCCGTCCTCAGAAAGAGGAGTAGTATTGATGCTGCTAAAGCGACCTTTTGGTCGGTCTCACTTTTAGACTCGTTGGTATGGCGCGGAAATCCGCGCCATACTTTTTTTAGGCTGTTTTATTCCGCAATTTTAGGTTTTTGTAAATTCGGCCTCCAAAAAAATTTGTAACTATCCGGCAGGATATTATCTTTGTAGCACGATGCGCCGGAGTTATAGGTTTTGGCGCCGTAACCCAAACAATATCTATATTTTATGAGAAAATTTATCTTACTTGCCGTGGCAACACTGCTTGCACTGATGGTGTGTGCGCAGGGCAGAATTACGGTATCGGGTACCGTTACCGCAAAGGATGACGGACAGCCAATACCGGGTGTTAGCGTTTTAGTTAAAGGAACAAAATCAGGAACCTTTACAGACGAGAACGGAAAATACTCTTTGCCAAATGTAGCGGCTAATGCAATTCTGCAATTCTCCTCTATTGGCTACTCAACCATAGAGATACCTCTAAATGGCAGAGCGGTGGTAAATGCAGAGTTGAATGTAGATGCAATGAGTTTGGATGAGACAATTATAGTGGCCTACGGAACTGCCCAAAAGGGTACTTTTACCGGAGCGGCCTCTGTGGTTAGAAGCAACGATATTAAAGATGTGCCTACAATCTCTTTTGAGAATGCCCTCAACGGTAAGGTTGCTGGTTTGCAGGTAACGCAGGGCTCCGGCCAGGCCGGCTCCACAACCACTATGCATATTAGGGGAATAGGCTCTATGAATGCCTCTACCGAGCCTTTGTATGTGATAGACGGAGTGCCTGTAATACAGGGCAATATAGGCCAGATGAGTGATTATAACTACAATACAAACAATGTTATGAGCACTCTTAATCCGGATGATATTGAGAGTATTACAATTTTGAAAGATGCGGCGGCCTCTGCACTCTACGGCTCCAGGGCTGCAAACGGAGTGGTGGTGATTACCACCAAGAGAGGCAGGATAGGCAAGCCGACTGTATCGTTCAAGGCCTCTCTCTCTTTCTCACCGAGCTGGGCTACAAAGAATTACGAGATAGCATCGGCATACGATCAGGCAGCTATGGAGTATGAAGTATTTTACGATTATGCCATAACCCCTAAGAGCGAGGGGGGCAGAGGCCAGGATGAGGCAGGTGCCAACAGTTATGCTCTCGGTCAGATAAATACTGCTGCAAGATGGAAGAATCACGGCTATATTATAACCTCCGAAGGCACAGGGCGTTATGCCAAGTTGAACATAGGCGTTGTAGATGGGGCTGAGAAGCGTTTGAATAAATACTACGATTGGGAAAAGGCCCTCTTTTCAACAGGCATATATCAGAGCTACGATATTGCAGTAAGCGGTGGAAACGAGCAGGCCACCTATTACTCCTCTCTCTCATACACAAGAGATAAGGGGCGTGCATTGGATAATAACTTTACCAGAATATCCGGCCGCCTCAATCTTAACCAGAAGATAGGAAAGTTTTTTGAGTTTATGACCAATGTGAATATAGGAAAGACCAAAACGGTGGGCTTCAACGATACCAGAAATATGAGAAGCAACCACTTTATGGCAACAAGAAATATGCTTTTCCAATTTTATTGGCCATACTACTACAATGATGAGAACGAGCCATACAAGAGCTTTAACTCATACTGTTACAACTCTTTGTATTATAGAGGATTGTGGGATAACTCCGCAAGGGCTTTCAAGGTGCAGGTCTCTGAAACCGCAACTGCCCACATAATGCCCGGCTTGGATCTTAAGACTATTTTCTCATACGATAATACAGATAGTAAAGACCATTATTATATAAATGCAGAGCACTACAATGGCTCAAGCAGCAAGGGTACTGTACACGAGATGAGTACAAACTACTCAAAGATAGTCTCATCTACAACCCTCAATTACAATACAACATTTGCAGAGAAACATTCGCTCGGGTTGCTGCTTGGCTTTGAGGCAGAGAAGAACAAGATAGAGTTCATAAGGGCAACCGGTACATTCCTGCCGGGCTCTATGGATGTTGTGGCTGTTGCCGGCAATAAAGATGCATCTGCCTATAATTGGGGCAATTCGCTTGCCTCTGTGCTAAGCAAGGCTGAGTATGGGTATGATAACAGATATTATGCCTCTGCCTCATTCCGCCGCGATGGCTCATCTAAGTTGGGAGAGAATAATCGCTGGGGTAACTTCTGGTCTTTGGCGGCAAGCTGGAGACTCTCCAACGAGAACTTTATAAAGGATAATGTGGCTTGGATTTCAAATCTCAGATTAAGAGCCTCTTACGGAGTGAACGGAACGCTACCTTCAGATAACTACGGCTGGAGAAGCCTATCGAGAGTAACAAGTAAATATATGTCTAACCCAGGTAGTGTTCTCTCCACAATTGGCGATGCGGAGCTAACCTGGGAGACAAACTATACAACCAATCTTGCATTGGAGTTTGGCCTGTTAAATCAGAGATTATATGGTACAATAGAGTGGTTTACAAGAGATTCTAAGAATTTGTTGCAAGATGTTCCGCTCCCTACCGCAACAGGTTTCTCCTCCACCCTCAAAAATATAGGCAAAATCAACAACAGAGGTTTTGAGTTGGAGCTTGGCGGAGAGATTATACGTAACAGTAAATGGAAATGGGATGCCTCTTTAACAGCTTCATTTATAAGCTCAAAGGTTAAGAAACTCTATGGCGGAGAGGATATTATATGGTATGATCCAACCGGTGGAGACGATAGGGCACAGTATATCTACAGAGAGGGAGAGCCAACACTTGCATTCTACGGAAAGGAGTGGGGGGGAGTAAATCCGGATAATGGCCGCCAGGTTTGGATTGCAAATATAAAAGATGCCTCCGGCAATCCGATAACAGCCCTTACATCGGAGCTTGAAGCAAAGGGTTATTTCCTATACAACAATAAGATAGCCCATTACGACTACGATATGGTGGAGCAGAAAATTATTGGCAATGCAACCCCTAAGGTGTATGGCGGATTGAGCACATCAGTAAGCTGGAAAGGTATCAGCCTTGGACTCAACTTTATCTACAAATTGGGTGCAAAGTTCTATGACGGAGCGGAGAAGGATGTTAATGACGATGGCTACTATTGGACAAGAACACGCTCTGCATACGTAGCTAAAAACCGTTGGACAACACCGGGGCAGCAGACAGATATTCCGCAAATAAGAGGAATAGACCTCACAGATGCAATGGAGTATAGCAGCCGCTTCTTACACAATGGTAATTTCTTGAGGCTCAAAACTATATCATTGGGATACACTCTGCCTAAGAATTGGGTAAGCAGAGTAAAGATGCAAAATGCAAGAGTATTCTTCAGCGGTACTAACCTGCTCACATTTGCAAAGTGGAAAGAGGTTGATCCGGAGGTTGGCCCATACGGTACAAGAGGCTGGGAGACACCATTTAGCAAGACCTATACATTTGGTATTGAATTCACATTTTAGAACAGATTAAAAGCAACAGATATGAAAAAGATATATGCTATAATAGTTGCAGTTTTAGCCTTTGCTGCGGCCTCTTCCTGCAACAAGTTCTTGGATATGAAGCCTACAAACAGCTTAGACTCTGAGGCTTCCATAAACTCTGTGGCCGATGCCCAGGTGGCTCTAAATGGTCTTATGAGAGAGATGCTCTCGGCCAGCTTTTATGGTAGAAACTTTCTGCTCTATGGCGATGCCAAAGGGGGAGACTTTACCGTTGTATCAAACGGAAGAGGATATGATGGCCTCTACACATTCAGCCATACAGAAAATTCCGGTACCTATTCTGGTTTCTGGAGCGTGGGATATAAGTGTATAGCTCAGATAAACAGTACATTGGAGGCTATATCCAAAGTGGAGGGAGAGAGCGGCTCATACAATGCTATAAAGGGGCAGCTCTACACCTTAAGAGGTATGCTTTACTTTGATTTGGCAAGGCTCTACGGAAGAGATTATGCTTACGATAAAGCGGCTCTTGCAGTGCCTATCGTATTGGAGCTTAATTCAACAGCCCGTCTGCCACGTAATACGGTAGAGGAGGTTTATGCTCAAGTACTCAAAGACTTGAGTACAGGAGCTACCCTGCTTGGGGATAGCAAATCGCGCAACAACGGCTTTATCAACTACTACGGCAACCTGGCAATTCAGGCCAGAGTGGCAATGCATACCAAGCAGTATGCCACAGCCTTGGCTCTCTGTAAAGAGATAATAGCAAGCGGAGTATATAAGCTCTACACAAATGCGGAGTGGGCCGGCTCTTGGGCAAAGCAATGGGGCAGCGAGTCTATTATAGAGTTTGCGGTTATGGATGAGGAGGCAGATCTTGGAGCAAGCTCTTTGGGAGTGGCTATGGTACGCAGCGGCGATCCTGTAAATGCCAGAGCCACAGGTTATTTTGTAGCGAGCGATTTCTGGTTGGATAGAATGAGAGAAGATGCCTCTGATGTGCGTTGGCAGGTTATGGACGAGGATGAGCTCTCTACCGATGGTAAGGTGCCAGGTAGAAAAGGCTCTTGTTACAAGTATGTGGGTGGTTTGGCACGTAAGGGCGATGGCAAGGCGGCTGCCTCTGCCGTAAACATTAAGCTCTGCAGGCTCTCTGAAATCTATCTTATTGCAGCTGAGGCAGCTTTCCACTCTGCCGACAAGGCCGCAGCTGCCGATTATCTGAAGCAGATAACCAAGCGCTCTCCGGCACTTGCCGAGCCAACAAGTTCTACTGTTACTCTCGATTGGATACTCAACGAAAAGAGCAAAGAGTTCTACGGAGAGGGTGTAAGATATTGGGACAGAATACGCAACAATCAGGAGATTGAGTTTAATGATATAATTGCAGGCGGTGAGGGAGAGCTTCCTCATCCAAACCGTCCGAGCAAGATAAACCGTACATTCTTCCGCTGCATACTCCCTATAGACAGGGATGAGATAAATGCCACTGGAAAGGATGTGCTTGTGCAGAATCCTGGCTACAGCAATTAGAACAATTGGAATAGGATTATTCTTAAATTTGCAGAATATGAATGTACTTGTTCTTGGAAGCGGAGGCAGAGAGCACGCAATTGCTTGGAGCATAAAGCAGAGCAAAGAGTGCGGAGAGCTTTATGTAATGCCCGGCAACCCTGGTTGTGCTCAAATTGCGACCTGCCTCAATGGGGCTGCAAATGATTTTGAGGCGGTTAAAGAGGCCGTTCTTGCCCACAATATCAACTTGGTTGTGGTTGGCCCGGAGGAGCCTTTGGTGCTTGGTCTTGCAGATAAATTCAAGGCCGATTCTCAACTTAAAAATATTCTCTTTGTGGGGCCTGGAGCTGCGGGGGCACGTTTGGAGGGGAGCAAAGAGTTTGCAAAGGAGTTTATGAACCGCCACAATATACCAACAGCAAAGTTCAAGAGCTTTACAAAGAGTACTTTGGAGGAGGGCAAGCAGTTTCTTGGGAGTATGCAGCCGCCATACGTGCTAAAGGCAGACGGTCTTGCTGCCGGCAAGGGAGTGTTGATACTTAACTCATTGGAGGAAGCCTGTGCAGAGTTGGAGAGTATGGTTGGCGGCAAGTTTGGCTCAGCCTCTTCTACCGTTGTAATAGAGCAGTTTTTAAGTGGCATAGAGGTTTCTGTATTTATCCTCACCGATGGGGAGGGGTATCTTATACTCCCTCAAGCCAAAGATTATAAGAGAATAGGCGAGGGAGATAAAGGGCTTAATACGGGCGGAATGGGTGCTGTTTCTCCCGTTCCTTTTGCCGATGAGCTCTTTATGCAGAAGGTGGAGCAGAGAATAATCAAACCTACTATAGAGGGGCTTAAAAAGGATGGGATTCCTTACAACGGATTTATATTCTTAGGATTGATTTGCTGCGCCGGCGAGCCGTATGTAATAGAGTATAATGTGAGAATGGGAGATCCTGAAACTCAGGCGGTAATGACAAGAATTAAGTCTGATATGCTGCTCCATCTTGTTGCCTGCGCCAAGGGGGAGCTCTCCGGTCAAAAGATAGAGATATCCAAAGAGGCGGCTCTTGCTGTAATTGCGGTATCTGAGGGTTATCCGCAGAATTATGCCAAAGGATTTGAGATTGAGGGCAATGAGCTTTTGAGTAACAACACCTTTAGCGGAGCGGTAAAACTCTTCCATAGCGGAACAGCTCAGAAAGAGGGGCGGATTGTTACCTCCGGCGGCAGGGTGCTCTCTGTTGTGGCCAACAGCGTAGAGGGAGAGGGCGATTTGGCCGCAAAACTCCAAGAGTGCCGTCAAAAGGCATATTCTCAAATAGATAAAGTCTCTTACCGAGGCAAAACCTACAGACGCGATATAGGAGAGGATATACTCAAGATGTTGGAGAGTGGCAGGTAGCTTACAGCTTTGTTGGTTGTGGTATGGGTAACTATGCAGATATAAGAATTGGCAAGCTCAACAAAGCAGCTTTGATTGCAGTTGCTCTATTTCTCTTTGTATCATCGTTTTTTCTTTTAGGCGGAGAGCCTTGGGCGGCAGGGTATATAAACCTAAGTGAAAGAGGAAGCATTCTGCTGGGCTTGTTATCATTTGTGGTCTTACTCTTTTCTACCTACATAGTATCAGCTCCTATGCTCCCTCGGCCGAGCGAGAGAACAACAGCCCTGCTATTTGCGGCAGCAATTCACTTTATTAACCCTAATGCTCTATATTTCAGCCCAATATATCCAACATCAATAGCTCTTCTATGGGCACACTACTGCTTGCTCAACAGGCAGCTTTTTACAGGATTTTTTCTGATAGCGGTAGCATCTATGTTCTATCCGCCGATAATATGGACAACTCCATTTGCAGCTTTGCTATTGCTTGCAGGAGAGCAAGATGCACTTAGGAGCATTATTAAATTTTTGGGTGGATTGTTGGTGCCTTTTATATTGCTGCTATCTGTGCAGTATCTATTGGATAGAGATGTGATGGGTTATCTGAGCCGCTTTTTAAGCCGTATCACCACCATCTCAATAACATTAACCTCCAAAGATTTGGCCTATCTCTTTATGCTGCTTTGCCTTACTGTGGTGGTGGCTAACGCAATGTTCACGCTGCTGAATAACTTTAAGACAAAGGGTATAGCAGATGCCTATTTCCTTAAAACAGAGTGTATTTATGTGCTTTTGACCTTTGCTCTCTTTCTGCTTTTTGGAAGCAACGAGACTATGCCGCTCTCAGTTTTGGTGGGGTGCCCTGCCGGTATTTTGCTAAGCAGGTATTTCTCTGATTTTGGCAACAAACTGTTGGCGAGGGTGGAGATAGTTTTGCTGTTGGTGGCTTTGGTGGTGGCAAGGCTTGGTTATTTCATAGTTTAGGAGTAAATTTGGGCCTTTCAGGAGCGCAGTAAATATGAAAAGAAGAGTTACATACATATTGCTTTTTGCTCTGCTTTTTGCCTTTAAGCCCCTATGTGGTATTTGGGCACAGAGCGGCAAAAAGAGCAATCTCTCTCCACAAGAGTATATAGACCAAGTACTTAAAAAGAATAAGCACTACAAAGATGCTGTAGTTGCAATTTATGCTGTAGATGGGCAGGGCAAGGCTGTTGCGCGTTGGAACTCCAATCTGCCGCTGCTTACTGCCTCCACTTTGAAGACGGTTACAACAGGGCTTGCTTTGGTATATCTCGGAGAGGATTTCAAATATGAGACCACCCTCAGCTACAGAGGCTCAATTAGCGATGGAATACTTTATGGCAATCTTTACATAATAGGAGGCGCAGATCCTACTCTCGGTTCAGAGGATGAAGTGGCATATAAGACAGATGAGGTTTTCGGCAGCTGGGCAGAGGCTCTCAAGAGCTTGGGTATAAGCAGAATAGAGGGTAATATAGTTGTAGATGACAGCTACCTATGCAGAGAGGTTATCCCATCTTCTTGGACCTGGGGCAATATAGGTTATAATTATGGCTCAGCTCCGAGCGGCCTGCCTTTTCACGAGGATGTTCAGAATGTGATAATATATCCGGGCAAAAATGTAGGAGATAGTGCAAGCGTAAAGGTGCTATATCCGCAGATACCAAACTTTAAGTATCTGAACACCATTACAACAGAAAAGGCCAAGAGCGGTGATGAGTCTGAATACTTTACCTCAGACCTTGCAAGGGTTGGTAAGTTTGCCGGTAGCGTACCTGTGGATAAAGATAGCATAAAGACCACAATCTCAAACAAGTTTGCCTACCTCTCTTGCGGGGTGGCATTCAGAGATTTTCTGATTTCAAACGGAGTGGCCATAGGGCCGGATATCCTCACTCTTGATGAGGCATTGGCAGAGGCTTCTGCTGTAAGTGAGATTAGCCTGCAGGAGCTGCAAAGTTCTCTTACCCCCATTACTACAACCTACTCTCCGGAGCTTTGGAAAATTGTGGAGGTAACAAATAGAGTAAGCAACAACTTTTTTGCGGAGACAATCTATAAGACCTTGGGAAAGAAGATGTTTGGAGAGGGAACGTACTCTGCAGCCAAAAAGGCGGCCCGTAAACTGCTGGATTCTTTGGGGGTGAGCCGCACAGGCTACTCGCAAGACGATGGCAGCGGACTCAGCCGCCAGAACTATCTCTCCCCGGAATTTTTCTGCCGCTTCTACTCAATGATGGAGAAACAGCCTGTGTTTGAGCGATTTTATGAGAGCCTTCCATACTCAGGTGTAGGAACTCTCAAATATGTGATGAGGGGGAAAGAGTTTGATTCAAAAATAGCGGAGAGAGTACACGCCAAAAGCGGAAGCCTCTCATCTGTAAAGTGTTATGCAGGATATGCGGAGGCAGGGCCAAAGCACGGAACAATTAAGTTTGCCATATTGGTAAACAACTACTCCGGCCCTACGAGGGAGATTCAGAAGGGATTGGAAGGGTTTATGTACAGCCTCGCCAACGCCGATTAAGAGCAGATAACTATCGCGATAAACAAATAATAAACAGATAATTAAATAATTGCAATTATGTTAACTCTATCTTCAAAAGCAATAGAAATGCCGGCTTCCCCAATTAGGAAGTTGGTGCCATACGCCGATGCAGCCAAGAAAAGAGGCGTTAAGGTCTTTCACCTGAATATCGGCCAGCCCGATATAGATTCTCCGGAGTGTGTAATGGAGGCTATACGCAATGTGCGCCTTAACAACTTGGCTTACACCAATTCAGCAGGATTGGAGAGCTATCGCAAAGGGCTTGCAAAGTATTACAACAACCTTGGAATAGATGTAGATTTTTCTCAGATTATGATTACCACATCCGGCAGTGAGGCGGTGCTTTTTGCACTATCGGTAATATGCGATGCCGATGATGAGGTTATTGTAATGGAGCCCTTCTACACCAATTACAGAGCTTTTGCAATACAGAACGGCGTTAAATTAGTGCCTGTTTCTACAAAGATAGATGATGGCTTCCAAGTGCCTCCAATGGAGGAGTTTGATAAGTACATAACTCCTAAAACAAAGGCTATACTTATCTGTAACCCTGGCAATCCTACAGGTACTCTCTACTCAAAGGAGAGCTTGCAGAAGTTGGGCGAGATTGTTAAAAAGCACAATATATTCCTCCTTTCAGATGAGGTTTACAGGGAGTTCTGCTATTCAGATCAGCCTCATTTTTCTGCTATGCAACTTGGAGGTCTTGAGCAGAATGTATTGTTGTTAGATTCAGTATCAAAGCGTTATAGTATGTGTGGCGCTCGTATAGGCTGCGTTGTAACAAAGAACAAAGAGGTGTTTGATGCTATGATGAAGTTTGCACAGGCACGCCTCTGCTCGCCGGTTGTAGATCAGATGGCTGCCGAAGCTGCACTTGATACACCGGAGAGTTACTTTGCTGCCGTAAAGGCCGAGTATATCCACCGCAGAGATGTTATGGTTGAGATGCTTAACAAGATTCCGGGAGTATTTACTCCAAAGCCTATGGGAGCCTTCTACACCATAGCACGCCTTCCGGTAGATGATGCAGAAAAGTTTGCTACCTGGATGTTGGAGGAGTTCAACTACAATGGAGAGACCACAATGGTGGCTCCGGCGGCAGGTTTTTATGCAACTGCTGGCACAGGTACAGATGAGGTTAGGCTTGCATACGTACTTAATGTTGAGGATATTAAGCACGCCATTAAATGCTTGGAGGAGGGGTTGAAAGTTTATCCGGGCAGAAAAATCTAATGAAGAATTCTAACTATTGGCACTGCCTGCGGAGTGTGGGCAGTGTCTTTTTTTTATCTATAGTGCTGCTGATTTGCGGCGGCGGCTCGGCCTTTGCGCAAGGGTGTGATATTGAGCACTATTTATGGCGTGCCGAGCTTTCCAAAACAGAGTTTGGAGCTTTGAGCCGCGCTCAGAGGCGTGCAAAAATTAAGATCTATCTGCCGCCGCAGAGCGGTGGCGGCCGCACCGCTGTAATTGTAATGCCGGGAGGGAGTTACCGTTACCTTGCAATAAACTCGGAGGGGAAGGATGTGGCAAGGCGGCTTGCCGCCAACGGTTATGTTGCGGTAATGCTCAGGTATAGCATAGGCTATTATGGCGGCCGTTATCCGGAGCAGTTAGAGGATTATGCAAAATGTGTGGAGTACCTAAAGGCCCATAGCAGGGAGTTGGGAATAGATACCGCCAAGATAGGAGTTATGGGCTTTTCTGCAGGGGGGCATCTTGCCGGCTGTACAGTCTCGGATGTTATCTATGGTCTGCCGCAATCTGCTAAAGCACAGCCATCTGGCAAGGCCGCCTTTGCAGCTATGATATATCCTGTGGTAACAATGAGTGCAGAATACAGCCATAACCCATCGCGAGTAAACCTATGCGGCTCGGACACTACGCTCTACAGAAAACTCTCTTTGGAGAGAGTGCTTGCCGCCTCAAAGGGAGATATACCGCCCATATTCCTGCTCCATTGCCAAGACGATAAAGTGGTGGATGTGAGGGGGACGCAGGATTTGGCAGAGGTGCTTGCCACCAATAAACGCAACCATATTGAGATATGGTCGACAGGGGGGCACGGCTTTGGGGCTGTTCCACATAAAAGTTCATCTGCAGTAGGCTGGTTGGAGCGTTTTGTCGGCTGGCTAAAAGAAAATGGTTTTGAGTAGGATTGTGCAACTTGAATTGCTTTACTATCTTTGTGATAACTAAATCTTTTGTTATGGATATAAATACCCTCTCTCCGATAGATTCCTCTGATATATGGGATGATATACGCCCATACAGAGATGCCGAAATAGATGCGGCAATGGCGCGTGTGGCCTCCGATAAAGATTTTGCAACAATAATGAATTTTGTTTATGGGCCAAGTGTTGATTTGGCTGCAAAGCAGAGAGAGTTTTGCAACTACAAGAGAGTGAGTGAGTTTCAGATAGGCTTTATGTTTGATGCAATAAATTCCATAGCATCAAAAACCATAACGGAGTTTACCTGTTCAGGATTAGAAAAGTTGGAGAAAGGGAAAGGGTATCTCTTTATATCCAATCACAGAGATATTCTTTTGGATGCGGCCTTGTTGCAGATTGCCCTATATAATAGCGGATTAGAGTGCTCGGAGATAACCTTTGGCAACAATCTTATGCAGAGCGGCCTTGTAACAGATTTGGGTAAAGCCAACAGAATGTTCAAGGTGGTGCGCAGCGGCTCCTCCAAAGATTTTCTGAAAACCTCAAAGCACCTCTCTGAATATATCAGATATGTTATAAATGAGAGGAATACATCTGTATGGATAGCTCAGCGCAATGGCCGCACAAAAGATGGAGACGATAAAACCAACCATACCGTACTAAAGATGCTCTCCCTCTCAGGAGCAAAAGATATGCAGCAGAATTTCGGCGGCCTCAATATAGTGCCAATG
Source organism: uncultured Bacteroidia bacterium (assembly GCA_902797895.1). Taxonomy (GTDB): domain Bacteria; phylum Bacteroidota; class Bacteroidia; order Bacteroidales; family UBA932; genus Egerieousia. The sequence continues at coordinate 12,609 of CADBUS010000013.1, forward strand.
GCAATATCATACGAGTGGGAAACCTGTATAGCCCAAAAGGTTAGGGAGTTGTATTTATCTGAAAATCATCCTTATATAAAAGAAGATGGAGAAGATTTCAGAAGCATTATAGAGGGCATTCTCTCTCCCAAGGGGGCGGTGCATATAAACCTTTGTGAGCCGATAGGGGTTGAGCAGCTGAAGCCTTTGGAGGGATTGGACCGCAATGAGGCCACCTACACCCTTGCCCATACAATAGACAGCAGAATATATGAGGGATATAAACTATTCAAATCCAACTATATAGCATACGATATGCTATACAACAAATTCCGCTTTACAGATAAATATACTCAAGATGAGTACAAGGCTTTTGCCGCCGGAATGAATAAGATTTTAGAACCTTGGAAAGAGAATTTGCTGCCGCTGATGAACTTATATCTAAAGATTTATAGTAATCCGGTGGAGAATGCTTTGGGGTTGTAACAGCTTATAGTTCCATCTTCTTTTTAACCTCAGCTATTTTCTCTTTTGGATAAAGGGCTTCTGCACAGGTAAAAGCAAACTCCAATGAGCGGCCGGCTCCCTTGCCTGTAATCAGTTTGCCATCTATCTCTGTAGGATTTTCTGTGCAGTTGTATTGGCTGCATACAATCTCTTTTACGGAGCTGTGGCAGGTAATTTTGCTCCCTTTTGCAATGTTGTGAGCGGCAAGTGCGGCAGGGGCCCCGCATATTGCAGCAATATATCTGTGCTCCAATTCGTGTTTTTTGAGCAGAGCTTTTACACAATCGCTTTTGCCAAGGTTTTCATATCCCGGATAACCTCCCGGAAGTATAACCATATCTGCCAATGCGTTTCGGAGTTCTTGCAACTCTGCTATCTCTATATCCGCCTTAATTTCAACTCCGTTTGAGGCTGTTACCCAAAGATTGTCCGGCTTTTTATGGCGTTGCTTATAGCTAACTCCCTTATCTGCCACCAGAATAACCTCTGCACCACACCTTTTGAGCACATCTATAGGGGTAGTTGCCTCCATAAGCTCAAAACCCTCTGCCAAAACTACATACACCTTTTTCATATCAGAACATTCTAAATCCTTTCCAAAAGTAATAAAAAAATAGTGGTGTCAAAAATCATTTTGACACCACTATCTATCCCACTATTCCACTATCCACCGCACTTTATGCTTGCTGCGCAAGCGATCTCTTTAACCCCTCAGTGGCTAAAGCCACAGCTGCTACGCAGCGCTTTTTTAAACCCCCAGCCGCTAATGCGGCAGCCCCCTATAGGGGGCATACGGTGCTTACAGCACCGGCCACTAAAGTGGCGGAAAAGCCA
>CADBUS010000014.1 GCA_902797895.1 uncultured Bacteroidia bacterium
TATCTGAGTTTTAGAAAGATTAGTTGGGGAGAGTTTATTGCAGGGCTTAAGCAGTGCAATTGGTGGTGGATTGGGGCCACAATGTTTTTTGGCTTTGCCGGCTTTGTAATAAGAGGGGCAAGGTGGAATCTGCTGCTCAGAGAAGTGGAGCCAAATACGCCGTTAAAGGCTGCATACGACGGAGTTACAATAGGTTACCTTGCAAACTTTGCCTTTCCGCGCATAGGAGAGGTTGTGCGCTGTATTACCATAAGCTCATATCCTGTTGGGGCAAGAAAGGGCAAAACTGCATCTGCCCCCAAAAGCTCTTTGACTTTTGAATCTGCCTTGGGAACCGTTATTGTGGAGAGAGCGTGGGATTTAATCTGTTTAGTGGCCATTGCGGTAATTTTTACCCTCATCTTTTGGAAAGAGTTCGGCCTGTTTATAAAAACTAATCTGTTTGGCGGCATCAAAAATATGTTCGGCTCCGCTGCAACTGCCGGAGTTATCTTTATTGTTTTTATAGCGATAGTTATAGCCCTGCTTAGAATCTTTAGAAATAACCGCTTTGTTATCAAGATAGTGGGAGCATTCAAGAAAATTTTGAGCAATCTTAAACAGGGGCTTTTGTCTGCATTCAGAATGAAAGGCAAGTGGAGCTTTATGCTGCTTACAATCTTGCTTTGGGGCAGCTATCTTCTTACAAGCAAATGCACTCTTATGGCTATGCCTGCACTCGCCTCGCTTAGCTGGGCAGATGCTCTCTTTTTGATGTTCTTGGGCGGATTCGGCTGGGCGGTTCCGGTGCAGGGAGGCATTGGAGCCTACCACTTTATAATAGCCCTTGCACTCTCTCAACTATATGGAATAGCAGACTCCAATGCAGTTGTATTTGCCACAATAAGCCACGAGGCTCAGGCATTTATGATGATACTTTGCGGAGCAATATCTTTAATATCATACACTACCGCAAAGAGAGCTGCAAGGTTAAACAAGCAATGATAGAACAAAAGGCCAAGAGGCTGCCACAGCCTTCTACTTTGTTGCTCGGTATTCCGATGCCATCTTTACAAGATGCTCAAATATAGGTAGAAAGCGCATATCTCCGTGGTTTACAAACCCCTCCGGATGGAACTGTACACCAAAGGCTTTGCCGTTTTCACTCTCTATGGCTTCAACCACTCCGTCTGTTGCACGAGCGGTTATCTTAAATCCGGGAGCTAAATCCTTTACCGCCTGATGGTGGAACGAGTTTACATCTATCTCCTCTACTCCCAGCAGTCTGTTTAGCAGAGAGCCTTTTACAATCTTTATTGTGTGGCTGCCGTAGTAGTTGGGAGCTACCTGACGATGTTGCACCGCATCCTTAACCTGAGTTGGAATATCCTGATAAAGAGAGCCTCCCATAGCTATATTCATACTCTGCTCTCCGCGGCAAATGCCAAGCACAGGAATTCCTCTCTCTATGGCACGTTTTATTAAGGTTAAATCAAAAGTATCTCTCTCCGGCACCACCTCTCCGAGCCTGAGATGAGGTTGCTCTCCAAAAATAAGCGGGCTCACATCCTCTCCGCCGGTCATAACCAAACCATCTATATTATCAAGAATCTCATCTATAGTAGCGGCATCTGTGGTAACAGGTATAACAAAAACAACTCCACCGGCCGCACGTACAGAGTTCACGTATGTCATACCCACACGCGCGGTACTCCCCTCCGTATAACCGGAAACTCCTATAACAGGCTTGCGCTGAGCAAATAAATCTACACCTGCAAATACCGATAAGGCAAATATGGCAACAACTGCAATGAGTGCTTTGCAGAGGCTTCTGCCAATTTTGAATCTTAAAATACTCTTCATATCTCTTTTTATTACTTATTACTTTGATAATTTTCTCTCTCCCTATTGCCAGAACTTACTCCACTCTGTACCAGCCGCCAAAAGAGTTCTCCTCCTGATTGCCAAACTCTCTTGTTAATCCCACAACTCTACCATTTTCAATATTAAAAGTTATCTCAAAGGCGTGGCCATCGCTACGGAAAGTGTAGGTAGTTCCGCTCTTGTGCTTTAGCGGCTTCTCCCATTGCGGCATATCCTTATACTTTGCAGGCAGATAGTAGAGAGTATTGTTGCGCTGTTTTATTATTATATCCCCAAAAAGATTTTGCACATCGGTACTATCCTGTAAAGCAGCTAATTGCAAAGATTTCACATCTTTCCTGTATAGCCCTGCCAACTCCTGATTATTTTTTGGCGGAGCAATATACTTAGGCTTTTTTGAGGCGTTTTGACGAGCAATCCGCCTCTGTTGCTCCCTCTTGTAAGAGTTCCAAAACTCTCTGTTGTAATCTCTCTCCGCCATATCTGTATCCAACCCTTGCGCCTTTCTTACTATATCCACAATTTTGCGCATAAGGCCGTAACGGGCATTTGCCCCAACCTCTGCATTGAGCAACAGGCAGCCGGCTATTTTGTTCTCCGGCACAAAAAAACAGAGGGCTGTCATACCCCAAGATGTGCCGGTATGGAAATATATCTTATAGCGGTTATTCTGCTCCACAAACCAACAAAGCCCATAGAGCCTAATCATTGTAGAATCCTGGCTTACAACGGTATATCCTCTGTGGAGCGGAAGCATCGCACGCCGCGGCATAATGTAGGCGGTATCCCTTACAACACCTCGTGCATCGCGGTTTACAATATAGCCGTTGTTGCAGTGCATCTGCGCATATTTCACCAGCTCCTCAACATTGGAGCAGATGCTGCCTGCCGGCCCTATAAAGGTAAGCCATTTAAGAGCCTGCTCATCGCCATAAAGAGGAGGAGTGGCAGCCTTGCCACCACCTATATATCTGTAATCGTGAGGAGTAGCAACATCCTCTGCCGCAGCAAAACCCTCCGCGTTCATAGTGGAGGCAGTCATTCCCAAAGGTTTGAAAATTCTTGTGCGTATATTCTCCTCCCAACTGCTCCCGGTATATTTCTCTATCAACTTTTGACAAATCATAAAGCTGATATTGTTGTAGCTGTAGGAGCTTCTGAAGCTGAATCCCGGCTTTAGGTAGGCAAGCATCTTGTAGGTATCTTCTCTGCTGTAGCCAAGGTTGCCAAAGTATGTGCCGGCCTCGTTATAGAGTCCTGTGCTATGGAGCAACGCATCTCTTACAAGCATATTGCCTGTAACATAATTACTTGATATGCCGGCGGTTGAATAACTATCGGGAGTATTGAAAATATTAAAATCCGGCAAGAGATTCTTTAAGGTATCTGTCCATTTGAATTTACCCTCTTCAACAAGCTGAGCCATTACTGTGGCGGTAAACGATTTTGTAACAGAAGCTATATGAAAAATTGTGGAGGAGTTTATAGGTTCTCCCGGGTTATTAACCACAGATTTCACCCCTGCCTGAGTGCTGTTTTCACTATATCTTACTCCTTGAAAACCAATACCGTCAGATGGCCTAAGCTCCTTAACTCCATACCCCTTGCTCAGTATTACTTTGTTATCTACAGAGAGAGCCAATGCCATACCAGGCAACTGCCAGGTTGAAAGCACCTGCTGCGCATACCTATCTACAGCACCGGCAATATCCTGCTCTCTTGTTACCAATTGCGGCTTTGTTGGCTTTGCAATCCCTGCCTGCGCAAATGCTTTGCCGCAAAGAAGCGTAACAGATATCCCTAACAACAGCGCCCTGTAAATCTTTCTGTAAAGTATCATCTTCAAAGTTTTTGTTTCTTATGTTTTGAACTCTTCACTCCGTTCAGAGTGACAGAGATACCCATTCTGAACCTAAACTGCATTCTGAGCATTCTCTTCTGTCATTCTGAGCATTCTCTTCTGTCATTCTGAACATTCTCTTCTGTCATTCTGAACATTCTCTTCTGTCATTCTGAGCGTAGCGAAGAATCTATAACGATAAATCTTTTCGTTCTCTATTTATAGAGTCAATTAAATCGTTTTTCTTTTCGCGTCTCCATCCTTTTATTGTTTTTTCTCTAAAAATAGCTTGCTCTATGTCAGAAAAAGTTTCAAAATATACTAATTTGTTACAGTTATATTTTGATGTAAAAACAGCACCAATTCCACTCTTATGCTCTGCAACTCTTTTTGCAAGATCATTTGTTACACCAACATACAATGTAGAATTATTGTAATTGCTCATTATATATGTATAATATGTTTTGTACATATTGTTTCTTATGTTTTAGACTCTTCACTCCGTTCAGAGTGACAGAGATACCCATTCTGAACCTAAACTGCATTCTGAGCATTCTCTTCTGTCATTCTGAACATTATCTTCTGTCATTCTGAGCATTCTCTTCTGTCATTCTGAGCGTAGCGAAGAATCTATTGGAGGCTTTCCTGCCCCCTGTCATTCTGAGCGTAGCGAAGAATCTATAACTATGAACCCTTCACTTAATTCAGAGTGACTACTCACAATGACAAATTGTTTGCACCCCCTCAAAAGTACAAAAAATGTAGCAACCCCCTATCCCAACAGCAATAATTTCCTATTTTAACAAAATGGTTTTAACTTTGAGGATGGTTTTCAATTACTGTTATGGCAAAGGTTAAAAAGGCATTTTTTTGCAACAACTGCGGATATGAGAGCGCAAAGTGGCTTGGGCAATGCCCCTCTTGCGGCAAATGGAACACTATGGTTGAGGAGGTTATTGCAAAGCAAAGCGGCCCCACATCCAAAAGCGTAACCATTTCCACACAGAGCGCAAAGCCTATAAAACTCTCTGATATTGAAGCAAATGGCAATGAAGAGAGAATTGTACTCGCCCCTGCGGAAACTCTCTCTGCCAATGGTGAGGCAAATATCAGCGAGCTTGATAGGATTTTGGGCGGAGGAATGGTGAAAGGCTCTCTGGTGCTTATAGGTGGAGAGCCCGGCATAGGAAAATCTACTCTCTCTTTGCAAATTCCACTTGGCTGCCCTACTCTTAAAACCCTCTATGTATCGGGCGAGGAGAGCGTACGCCAAATTAAGATGAGAGCGGAGAGATTGGGGGGAGCGCACGAGAGCTGCTACATACTCTCAGAAACCTCTTTGGAAAATATTTTGGAGCAGGCAAAACAGATTGCTCCTCAGCTGCTTATTATAGACTCCATTCAAACTATATTCTCCCAGCTCATAGAGAGTTCTGCCGGCAGCGTATCGCAAGTGAGAGAATGTGCCGCCGCATTGTTAAGATTTGCCAAAGAGAGCAATACTCCTGTAATACTTATAGGCCATATTACCAAAGATGGAACTATAGCAGGGCCGAAAGTGTTGGAACATATTGTAGATGTAGTGTTGCAGTTTGAGGGAGATACTCGCCACTCATTCAGGATTTTACGCAGCATTAAAAACCGCTTTGGAGCCTCTGCGGAGCTTGCTGTATATGAGATGACGGGGGGCGGATTGAGAGAGATTCTCAACCCTTCTGAAATGTTTATCTCTACCCATAATCAGGAGTTGAGCGGCACCGCAGTAGCTGCAATGTTAGATGGTACAAGGCCGTTTCTTATTGAGGTACAAGCACTTGTAAGCACAGCCGCATACGGAACTCCGCAGCGTTCAGCCACAGGTTTTGATGTGCGTAGAATGAATATGCTCCTTGCGGTACTTGAAAAACGAGTAGGATTCAAGCTCTCTGTAAAAGATGTATTTCTGAACATTGCCGGAGGAATAAAAATTTCAGATCCGGCCTGCGATTTGGCTATTGTTATGAGCATACTCTCATCTAATTTTGATGTGGCTGTAAATCAGAAAATTGCCTTTGCGGCAGAGATCGGCCTCTCAGGAGAGGTACGCCCCGTTTCCCAAATAGAGAGAAGGATTTCAGAGGCAGAAAAACTCGGATTTGAGAAAATTTATATCTCCTCATTCAATCAGCTACAAGAGCGTAAATACAAGAAGATTAAGGTAGTTTGCGCCGCAAATGTTCCGCAGATAGTACGCGAGGTCTTTCAAGAGGGCTCCTAATATGGGGCAGTAGCAGAAACAAAACGCTGTTTATTATTTATATCGTTGTGGATAAGCACATTATTAAAGCCCTCTCTTATCGCGATGGTTGCAACCTCCTGTGCAAAGTTTTCATTCACCTCAAAATAGAGCCTGCCGCCGCTCCTTAGCAGCCTTTTGGCAAGAGAGGTTATTGCGTTATAAAAGAGAAGCGGATTAGCATCCGGTACAAAGAGAGCTTCGGCCGGCTCATAGGCCAACACATTTTTGTGCATTGCCTCTTTCTGACTCTCCGCTATGTATGGTGGATTGGATACAACAATATCCAACTCACCTATAAAGGAGTGAAGGGTATTCGCGCCAATATCGGTGCCGGAAAAGCCACTTAAAACATCGTACTTGAAAAACATCGGCCATCGGCTTCCTTTTATAATATTCTGACTCTTAGCATATCCAAGAGCAGTTTCTGAAATATCGCAACCGTAACTCTCCAAGCCAAACTCCTCTGCACAGCCTTCTGCCCTTTTGGTTTTAAGCGCCTCAGTTAATCTTTTGTGCAAACTCCAAGCAATGCAGCCGCTACCGGTGCAAACATCAAATATCTTGAAAGCCCTGCCGGCAAATCCTTTTTTATATTGCTGTACCATTGAAGCAACATCTTTTCTGTTCCAAGCAGTTACAACATCTTTTGTAATAAGATTTACAAGCTCTTCTGTCTCGGGGCGCGGAATCAGAACACCGGGGCCTACTTTAAATCTATTGCCGCAAAAAATCTCAAATCCTGCAATATACTGCACCGGCTCTCCTGCCGCCAAACGAGTTATAATCTGCTCAATAATCTCCCCTGCACCATTTACAGGGCGGTAGTTAATCGGGAGCGGAAGTAAACTGTCTGGATTAAAAAGAGGCTCATACCTCTTTAGCCCAAAAACATCCTCCAACACTCGAGCTGCTATTGCATTGGCCTCATTTTGAGAATAGAGCGGAGAATGCTTTGCAACACAGTTTGCAGCATCTGCAGCCCCTCGCCCACAAAGAGCGCTCACACAGCTATTTACAAATTCAGAAACTAACATCAATCAAATGTAGAAAAACCTCAACAAAACACTATCTGCGAATATATAAATAATCAGCTTTAAGTGAAAATAAAACAACTAAACTGCTGAAATCTATTGTTCAAAGGTTTAGAAAAAGCGTTGATATTAAATTGATTTTTCTGTGATAAAGCGTTGATAATTGTTTGAGAATAAATTGATAGCAGAAATTTGTTGGTGCGCAGATGCGGCTATAATTTTGCTTACGAAACAAGAAACAACACTTATAACAGAAGAGCAGATATAACAACAATAATCTTAAAAATTATCGTTATGGAAAAAAAGAAAAACAACAGAGCTAATCTTGAGAACAAGAGAACTCTATTTTTGGAGCTTGGGCTTATGACCGCCCTTGCTGTTGTGCTATTCTCATTTGAGTGGGGCTCCTCTGA
>CADBUS010000015.1 GCA_902797895.1 uncultured Bacteroidia bacterium
GGGAAAATAACTTCCTATAATTTTTGAATAAGCTAAAACAAATATGCTCTACATATCAGACAACTGCACAGAGCCATACCACAATCTTGCCACAGAGGAGTATCTGCTGAAAGAGTTCAAAGAGCCGATACTGCGCCTATGGAGAAACAGCAGTTCAATAATAATAGGGCGCAATCAGAATGCACTTGCAGAGATAGACTATCAGTATGTAAATGAGCACAATATAAAAGTAGTGCGCCGGCTCACAGGAGGAGGGGCCGTTTTTCACGATTTAGGAAACCTCAACTACACCTTCATACAGGAGAAGATAGAGGGAGAAGATACCGCCGCAATGTTCAAACGCTTTACCGCACCAATAATAGATGCTCTGCGGGCAATAGGCGTAAATGCTTATCTGCAAGGGCGTAACGATTTGCTCATAGATGGGCGCAAATTCTCCGGCAATGCAGTATGCATACACAACAACAGAGTGCTCCAGCACGGAACCCTTATGTTTGATGTCTCAACCTCCACACTTGCCGCCGCCCTTAAAGCCAGGCCCGAAAAATTTATAGGCAAGGCAGTACAGAGCAATCGCTCCAGAGTTACAAACATAAAAGAGCATCTAAAGCCAAAGGAGATTATGAAAAATGCGGCAGCAGTTGCGCTGCTCAATGGCCGCAGTGCAGAAAAGGCAGATATAGAGTGGTTTAAGGAGTATTTAGGGCAGTACATAATCGGCAACTCAATCGGCGAACAAATTGTACCACACACCCTTACAGAACGGCAACAGGCAGATATAGAGCATCTTACACAAGAGAAATACTCCACCCCGCAATGGAACATAGGGCAATCCCCAAAATATACATTCAGCGCAATAAGGCGTTTTACAGGCGGTTTCTTGGAACTATATCTTACAGTAAAAGAGGGAATTATTACAGATTTGGAGATAAAGGGAGACTACTTTTTCACACGCCCTACAGAGGAGTTCGCAAAAGCTATGATTGGAACACCTCATACCAAAGAAGAGGTAGCAAAAAAAATAGGCGCCTTAGATACAGACGCCTACTTTGCTAACATATCAAAAGATGAGATTGAAGGCCTTTTCTTTATTTGCCAAACCTCTTCTCTTTGAGTTTAACTAACTGACCTTTAAGCACATCTACACAATCAACCACAGCATCTTCAAATGTTTTGGCATTGCGTGCAACGTGAATATCATCCCCTGGAACAGCAAGCTTAATCTTGCACTCCTTGTTAAGTTGGTCTGGCAGCAGAGATAGTGTAACATCCGCCTCCATAAAACCATCAAAAAACTTCTCCAGCTTCTCAACCTTCTTATTTACAAACACAAGAAGCTTCTCATCTGCATCAAACTTAACGGATTGAATTCTAATTTCCATAATAACCTCCTATTTATTGGTTAAACACTACCCAAATATACAAAAAAAATGAGAAAATTCCTATCTTTGGAGCAAAGATTTAATACTATGAGAAAAAAAATCCATTCCGTCATTGCATTTGGAGTACTCTCTATCGCGATGATTATTAGCTCCTGCAAAAGTGGAAGCCAAGAGGGAGATAATGGCACCACAACAATTAACAATGGCACCACCGAAGTAAAAAGTGGCAAGAGCGAGGCAGCAGAGATTGTATATGAAAAAGATAAAATTTATCCGGCAGCGGTAGAAAATGCTCGGCAGCTCAATTTTGAAAAAATTGCAACACTGCTAACAAAACTCTCCGGAAAGTGGGCAGATGAGAAAGGTAAGCTCGGAGAGGAGGCGGGGCTTAAATTAGTTTACTACAACATAGAGAACCATAGTAGCTTTAACGAATATCTCTTTTACTATGGCCAAAATGTTGAGGGAGAGAGAATTTGGGATAAATACGGACCTACTGAGGTACATTTCACCCCTATCGGAAAGTATGCCGCCTTTCTAATGGCAGGAGCCGACACCTCCAGCGGAGCAGCACTCTACTTTAAAAGCAAAGAGGACTACGATAACTTTATCGCTCAGGCAAATAGCTATGGATTGGCAAAAGATAGTTTCGGCAGCTTTTATGTACCAAAGAACAAAACCGGCAAAATCACAGATATAGAATCAGTTGAGAGAGAAGAACTCATACTATCATTTATGCCAAGGGGGCTCACTGAACTCCCTGGCGACCAAGGCGAATGGTACGAAATACTCTTAGGATTAGACTTTTAATAACCGATTATCATTTATCTATGAAAAGGGAGGTATCTGTTTACCATCTGATAGTTTTTATCTCTGCGTTTATGCTCTCTTTGTGCTGTGGAGACAGCAGTGCCCAAGCTGCAAAAAAGAGCAGAACGATTGCTACAATAAAGGAGGCCAATGGGCAAGTATGCTTTAAGATTCAATCCTATGCAAGTAAAAAAGATAATAAGAAAATAGAGTTTTATATCGATGGTAAAGCAGCACAACTAAGTGAAGTTGAGACACTTGTGGCAGAAGAGCTCGCGCAGATAATCTTACACGGCAAAGAGATGAAAATAGAATTTCTGCATAACAGAGCGCCTTTTGACAAAGATAAATATTCAGCAGGGAGCCACAGCATTAACGGACATCTTGTTAGGCTGGTATACTATAAAGAAAAGCGAAATTTTGTTGTAAAATGCAGCCATTGTATTATGCCTAAATTTTTGGGTGTTGATAGCGGGCATTATAGCAATTGGTTTCAAGAGCAGTTGAATAAGTTAGTATTTACAGCACCCTATCCATACGGAGGAGTTTTTACGCTCAGTTTTAGGGTAGATACTGTGGGATATGTTAAAGATATTAAAATCACCTCAGATTTCGATAATCCTATCTTTACAGAGCAAATACGCGCCATAGCAGAAAGATCTCCAAAATGGACCCCTTTGTCGTGCGAAGGACTAAAACGGTCGTGCTACTTCACATTTCCGGTAATCTTACTCAATAGAAGAGACGTAGCCCAAGAGACAAAATCCTCCCATACCACCCAACCGCATTCCAAGCAACAATAATCTTTAAGAGTAGGTTTTAGAGTTTTGTTTTTAGTCATACTCAACAAGAATCTGCTTCCACTGAGCAACAATGCGTTCAAAAGGCCAACCTGCACTAACACTCAAGGGGCTGGTGCTAGTAAATTCACATATTGCAATATCCCTGAATACCCAAGGGCTAACTTTCTGTATCTTTTTAAACTCGCGTGCCGCCTTTCCTCCATTAAGAACTATGCACTTAATAGAAGAATGTTCTGCCAAAAAACCGGCGATATCATTTCTTTCCTCACCTTGAATTTTAGAATCAAGACTCCCTTTTCTATCTGCCGAAGATAGCACATCCCA
>CADBUS010000016.1 GCA_902797895.1 uncultured Bacteroidia bacterium
ATAGTAAGGAACTGCATTCATAGCCTTTAAGATATTTAGCGGAATATCTGTATTGTTTATTCTGCCTGCAAAGAGATTGCTCCCTGCGCCCACAGCAAAAACAGGAACATATATTCCTGTATGGCTGCTGGTTGTCCAACCTATTTTTGCAGCCTTGCTAATGGTATCCAATATCTCCTTCTCCATATAGTTCTCAACGGTAAGCTCTTGGCTGTCAACCTTCTTTATAGAGGCATCTATACCGCTCAAATCAAAAGTATATCCGCTTTTGCGGCCAAGTGCAAGTCCTCCGGTCTCGTGATCTGCTGTTACAACTATAAGAGTCTCATCTGGATGTTGCTTGTAAAACTCGTATGCAACTGCAATGGCCTCATCCATATCCAGTGTCTCAAAAATAGTGCTTGCCACATCGTTGTTATGGGCTCCCCAATCTATTTTGCCACCCTCGCACATCATAAAGAAGCCTTTGTCATTTGGCTTATAGATAAAATCTATTGCCGAGCGCAACACTTGCGCAAGAGTCAGATCTGTTGATTTTCTGCCAATTACAAATGGAAGAATCTCATCCTTTTTGCTCTTGTCTGCCTGAAAGAGTACCATCTTATCTGTACCGCTCTTCTTTCTGTTGTACTCCTCCAATCCGTAAGCTACTGTATAGCCATAGCTTGCAAGATTATCATAGATTCTCTTTTCGGCATCTTTCTCTTTCTTATCCTTAACTCCCTGAAAACCACCTCCGCCAAAGAAATCAAAACCGCTGGTAGGAAGTTCCATTGCAAGCTGAAAATAGTTCTTTCTGCTTACATTATGACCAAAGAAGCCGGAAGGAGTTGCGTGGTCTATTGTTACCGAGGTCATTATACCAATCTTGTAGCCTTGGTCTTTCAGCTTGTAGGTAATTTGTGTAACATTTGTGGAATCGGGATACATTCCCACCATTCCATTACGTGTCTTAAAGCCTGATGCCAAAGCTGTTGCAGAGGCAGATGAGCAGGTAATCATATTTGAATAGGAGTATGTTGTAGCCATACCCAATACCGGAAACTGCGTAAACAGAAGAGGCTCACTCCCTATCTTACCCTTTTTTGTTGCTAAATAGGCCTCAGTAAGAGCCACGTGCGCAAAGCCCATTCCATCTCCTATGAATAAAAATACATACTTTGCCGGTTTTTGCTCCTTACAATGCCCCCCATCTTTGTGCTCCAACAAAGAGTGCTGCAGCGCAGATGAGTAAATATTAACTGAAAACAAAATAATCAAGGCTGCAGAGAGCATTGCCTTTAAGTGAAATCTTTTGAATATCATAAAAATAACTTTATTACAATCTTTGTTAAAGTATCTCCGCTTTGCCACCTTGTTACCCAATGGAGCAGGGCGGAGTGATAACATACAAAGTTACAAAAAAAATAGATAGAGGATAATAAAATGAGAGAGGGGCGGCAAATTGCTTGCCGCCCCTCTCACTTTATTAACCTAAAAAACTGTCTAATGTTCTATTTCTGACGTGCTACGTACATAATTTTAAGTGCAGAACAACGCCTGAGCTCTTGCTTGATATCTGTGATGATACCCATACGTACATTCTCATCAGCCTTTATAGCTATGGTCATCTGCTCCTTGTCGCCCTCTGCCAAAGCCTCTCTTGCTGCTGCAACAAAGTCTCTGATTTCGGTAACGGTACGGAACGAATCGTTAAGCTGAATACGGGAATCTGTTCCGTATTGCGCCTGCTTTGCAGGAATTGGAGAGCCCACATATATGTAAGATGTAAGATCTTTTCTCTCCAATTTTACATTCTCTGTAGCGGCAGGCAGCTTAACTGTAACCAACTTATCTGTCTGACGGAAAGAGGTGGATATCATAAAGAAGAAGAGCAACATAAAAACGATATCCGGAAGTGAGGCTGTGCTTATTGCAGGAGCCTGCTTCTTACCACCTTTTCTAAATCTTCCCATTATATATCCTCCTATTTTTTACCTTTTACGTCTTTAGGCTCTGCCTCAGAAATGTTCTGAGGTACAGCCTCTTTGACAATTTTCTGTTTGTCTTCATCCAATTGAGCGAATTTCTTTCCATAATGCTCTTGGGCAAATTGGTCACGAATTTGGTTGATTGCTCTCACAATCTCATTCTGAACCTGAATATAGGTATTGTACAAAGTACCCTTGTCATTTTGCAAAGAAACCACACCCCTGGATACAGGATAATTACCCAAACCCTCAATGAACTTAGTCTCCTTTTCAGGCATATTTGGATCATCGGTTGGGTTAGTCAAAAATTCAACTATCTTATCCTTAATCTCGCCTACTTCTGCAGGAGATGTACCAACCATTATCCTATCTTGTGAGTTAATTTTAACTACAACAATATTCCTACGGTTGATCTTCACATCCTGCTCCTGCTGATTCTCCTCAGGCATTGGAGGCAAACGCCTCTGAATACCCTTATCCACATCCATAGTGGTGGTTATAAGGAAGAACACCAAAAGCAAGAACGCTATATCCGCCTGGCTCGAAGCATTGATTTCGGGTGTCTTTTTTGCCATTTCTTCAATTCAATTTAAGACTTTCTTCTCAATAGACTGCCGAATATGGCTGCACAGATAGCACCCACAAGCAGAATTATAGATGTAATCAGAGCTGTATCAGTCATCTTCAGAACTGTATCTGTTGGCTGAGATACGCTCGGTGAGAGAGCTACCGGCTTGCCGGAAGCAAGCAAGAAAGCCAAAAGAACTATTGCGGCCAAAACAATTATCTCCACCAAAGTCTTTTTGCCACCTCTTCCGTTGCGGAAAAGGATTGGGGTAAATATTGCAAGGAGTATTGCTATTCCAAGCAATATGTATGCCCAATTAAGCAGCGGAGAAACCATTGTACCGTCGCCCTGTCCCTGATTCAATACAAGGAACATTACGCCAATTACAACGGAAACCAGCAATAGTACATACAATATAAATTTCAAAGATTTTCCTTTCATAACTCTTTGAATTATTTTCTGTTATATTTTGTAAGAACATCAACAAAGTTGATAGATGCATCCTCCATAGAGTTAACGATAGAGTCAATCTTAGCAACTATGATGTTGTAGAAAATCTGAAGAATAACGGCAACAATCAAACCGGCGATTGTAGTAATCAACGCAACCTTGATACCACCGGCAACAACGGTTGGAGAAATATCTCCGGCAGCCTCAATAGCATCAAAAGCGCCAACCATACCAACAACTGTTCCCAAGAATCCCAACATAGGAGCAAGAGCAATGAAGAGTGCAATCCAAGAGAGACCGCTCTCCAATCTACCCATCTGAACTCCGCCGTATGCGGTAATGTTCTTCTCTACGCTTGCAAGACCCTCATCGTAGTGAGTAAGACCCTGGTAGAATATAGAGGCAACAGGGCCACGAGTATCGCGGCAAAGCTCCTTTGCTCTCTCAATACCACCCTCTTTAAGAGCCTCCTCTACCTTCTCAACAAGCTTGTTATTGTTGGTTGTTGCTAAACTTAGATAGATAATTCTCTCTATTGCAACTGCAAGGCCAAGGATAAGACAGAGAACAACCCATACCATAAACGCAGGACCACCCTCTATGAACTTAGTCTTAATCTGCTGATAAAGAGGTTTATCAGATTTCTGATTAAAGATGTTCTGCTCTGCGGAAGACTGATCTGCCTGTGCTACCTGCTCAGTCTGAGCGGCTGCAGCCTGATCACCATCTTGGGCAACTGCGTTCTGGGCAGTAATGGCCATCAGACCTGCAACTGCCAAAAACATGAAAATTTTTTTCATAAGTTTTGTTGTGATTAAATTAAACATATAATTATTCTATTTTTCTTCTGTAAACGATGTGCAAGATAGGAATAAAAATCGGTTTAGCAGCTATTTTTTTCAATTTATTGTTAATTCGCCACGCAAATTTGTCTCCATCTTTTTGGCAACTTGCTTATTATCTGAATATTGCCCCAAAAGAACAAACAGTTTGCTAAGAGCAGCCTCCGTTGTGAGATCATAACCGCTCACCACACCTATATTTTTTAGCGCCATACCTGTGGCGTAGGCATTCATATCCACACTTCCGGCCTGACATTGAGTAACATTTACGATAACCAGCCCCCTATCTATCCACTTTTTAATCATAGAGAGGAATTTCTTGTCTGTAGGGGCATTGCCGCTTCCAAAGGTCTCCAGCACCACCGCGCGACATCCTTTGGTTGAGAGAACCGCCTCCATTGCCTGCAGCGTCATACCCGGAAATATCTTAAGAACCGCCACGTTGGTATCTATTAAGCTCTTTATTCTAAGCGGTTTATCCCATCTTTCCGGATAGCGTATCAGGCTCTGCTTATACTTTATATGTATTCCCACATCAGCCAGCACCGGATGGTTGGCAGAGCGGAAGGCCCTAAAATTCTCCGCGTTGTACTTTGTAGTGCGATTGCCTCTATAGAGCTGACTCTCAAAGTATATGCAAACCTCTGGCACCATAGCGTGGCCATCCGGCCTTACCGCTGCCGCAATCTCTATAGAGGAGATTATATTCTCCTTACCGTCTGTGCGGAGCATACCCACAGGCAGCTGGCTCCCTGTTAAAATTACAGGCTTTGCCAAATCCTCAAGCATAAAGCTAAGGGCAGAGGCGGTATAAGACATTGTATCTGTTCCGTGCAAAATAACAAAGCCGTCATACTTGGCGTAGTTGCTTTTGAGCAGTTTACAAAGCTCCACCCAAAACTCCGGCTTAACATCGCTTGAATCTATAACAGGGTTAAAGGAGTAGGTATCTATCTGATGGCCAAGTTTTTTAAGCTCCGGCACCTCCTTCTCTATCTGGCTGATATCCACAGGCACAAGAGCAAGCGTCTTCTCATCTTGCTTCATTCCAATAGTGCCTCCGGTGTAAATCATCAACAGTTTCCGTTTCATATTCTGCAAGTTTTCTCTTTTTATCTACGCTTTTCAGCTATTTATTCTAAAAAACTCCTCCGCATTAGCTGTTGTAGCCTCAGCAATCTGCTCTATACCAATCCCTTTTATTTGAGCTATCTTTTCCGCTATTATAGGAATATAGGAGCTTTCGTTGCGCTTGCCGCGGTATGGTGCAGGAGTGAGCCAAGGGGAGTCTGTCTCAAGCAAAATATCTGCAAGCTCAATCTCCTCAACCACTTTTGCTATTGAGGCATTCTTGAATGTAACCACACCTCCTATTCCAACTTTGAAATTGCCGAGCCTTTTTATACGCCCGTAGGTTTCCGCGCTCCCTGTAAAGGCGTGAAACAGACCCCTTACCCTTCCTTTCCAACGCTCCAAAATATCAAATGTATGCTCAAGGGCATCTCTCTGATGGATGATAACCGGCAGATTAAGGCGGCTTGCAAGCTCCAACTGGGCATCAAAAGCCTCCTTCTGCTGCTCCATAAAGGTTTTGCTCCAATAGCCGTCCAAACCTATCTCTCCAACCGCCACAAAGCCTCTTTCCGGCTGCCTGTCTGAGGCAAAAGCATCCAGAACAAACTGTAATTCATCTCTCCAATTATCTGATATAGAGGTAGGATGAAGCCCCATAGCATTAAACACATTAGATGGATATTTGCCGCTCAGGGCCATCTGTGCATTGTAGGTAGAAGAATCTATACCCGGAAATATAAGCCTCTCTACTCCGGCAGAAAAAGCCCTCTCCAAAGCGGCATCTGCATCGGCG
>CADBUS010000017.1 GCA_902797895.1 uncultured Bacteroidia bacterium
CTAAAGTAAAACTTTGTAAAAATCTGCCAAATTTCTGAGATTTTTCAAAACTGCTCTACAGCCCTCTTATTTAGGGGTGTTTCTAAAATAAAACTTTAGATAAAGTTTTGTAAGGCGCAGAAAAATAAGTTTATAGTATTTTTTGTTCCGCGTGGAACAAAGCGCAAAAAAGAGCCCCTAAAAAGGGGCCTGTTTTAAGCGTTCTTCATTGGAGATAAGGGATTTCTTTGTGGAACATAAAAAAGGGGCAAATTTGCCCCCTTTTTACCAAATTCTGTCATTTAGAACGTTTGAACTTAAGCGAAATCTATAAACTCGCCTAATCGTCAAGATCTATTAGCTGGAACTGTTTGTTAAATTTAAGCTCAAGTCTGTTTGTAAGCTCTATCTCATAACCTCTCTTGTCCAAATCTATCTTCACAATTTTAACCCCGGGATAGTTGCTTTTTACATAGTCGAGAATTGGCGATGGAATTATAGCATCCGGAACTCCGGAAGCTCTGCAACTAACCTCTTTCCACTCTCCTTTCTTGTTAAATTCTACACTACATCCGTCATTGAAATAGACCTCGTAGGTTGTTTCTGAGAAATCCACATCTTTTTTGCAAAGGCTTATCTGTTTCTCTGCAAAATGTTTTTTAATGAAGTTCTGGGCATTTGCCGGCAATTTTTCAAAAGTTACAATATGGTCTTTGGCACAGCCCTCCCCAGCCAAAAGAACCACAGCTACAAGCGCCGTCAATAAAAGTTTGATTGTTTTCATAATCATTCAAATTAAAACGATTAAACTATTTTCTGTGCAAAGGTAAAAATTATTCACATTTCATTATTCTTTTTCTTTTGTTACAATGTAGTTGGGAATGGATTTGTATTCTCGGCTCTTTACAAAGCGGCGGGCCTGGCGCCATCCGCCAAAAAATCCTTTTAGCGGATTTAGACTAAATGTAGCTATGGAGAGCAAAAGAAATATGCCAAAATCCCAACAGCTTTTTATCAGATAGGCAAGCCGTATAAAGAACTTTTTGCCGGCTGAAATATCGGCAGCATCTATCCAAATTCTTCTCCAGATGATATAACGATAATAAATCCTCTTTCTGAATTTTGATACATCTTGCCGGTAATTGCCGGAAGAGCTCTTTGCATCTAAGTGTTTTGCTCCGCAGCCAAAAGAGACCATAAGTTTTCCACCGTTTCTGTATAGCTTGTGGAAGAGCAACATATCTTCAGAGAAAGCAAATCCCCTCTCATCATCCAACCACCCTTCGTCCTCAAAATGGATTCTCTTAAAAGCATCTATTTTCCAGAGTGAGCAAGGGCCGGCTCCGCTTTGTGATGGAAACGCTCCATTACTCGGATTATTGGGATAAGAGAAGGTCCCCACAACATTTATCTTAAAGCCAAACCTTTTGTTAAAGTGCGGAAAAACCCAATTTGTAACAGCAGCCAGCAGCTTGTTTTTAAAGCTCATCTTGTGATTTTCAAAAGTGTCTGCCGCAACACAGTCTGCTCTGTTTTCTATAAGAGCTGCAATCATTATCTCCACAGATTTCGGATGCAACTCAACATCATCGTCCAACATAAGGCAGAGCGGCGTATCAACCTCATTGTAATCCAAAGCCCTTTGTGCCTGCATTCCCTTTTTCACATAGATATACTGCTCCACCCCTACCGTTTCCGGCGGAATTGGAAATCTTTCGGCAAGATAAACCAAAATCTTCTTTGGCTTAATTGTCTGAGCCATAATGGAATTCAGCTCTCGCTGATACTTCTCCCCAGCCTTGCCAAGCGTTCTTATTGCAACACAATACTCCATAAAACTACATTGTTGTTTGTACAAGTGAGGCAAAATAGTTGGCAAAAAGTGTTGTTGTAAGAAGGTATCCTACTATTGTTGAGACTGTTATAGCAATCAATCCGGGTATCATAAAACTATGGTTAAGCAGATATTTGCCAATTACCGTTGTGCCACTGCGGTCAAAATTTACTGTTGCAATATCAGACGGATAGTTCGGTATAAAGAAGTAGCCATAAACACTTGGTAAAATACCAAGCAGCACTGGGCCGGCAATTCCCAACTCGTATGCCAAAGGCAACATCGCCACAACCACAGCTCCCTGCGAATTTATTAGCACAGAAACCAAGAAAAATACTATCGCGATAGCCCAAGGATAGTTTGCCACAATTCCGGCCATCATATTCTTCATCTCCTCTAAGTAGTTGCTAAAGTAAGTATCTGCAAGCCAAGCTATTCCATATATAGCGATTACAGCTACCATACCGCTTTGCCATACTGCTCCGCCGACCGCCTTTTTAGGATGTGCCTTACAGAGCATAATGTTGCAAGCTGCCGCCACAAGCATAATAATCTGGATTACAATATTCATCTTTGGAATATCCATATACTTGGCAAGTGTAACTCTCTCTCCGCCTTTTGTTACAAAAATCATCTGGCAAAAGGCAAAAAATACAATAACAAGCAAGGCTCCTAAGAAGATATAGACAGAGAGTTTGGCCTCCTTTGTTATTTTGTGATCCAATGTGGTGGCGTTATTGCCATACATAAATTGAAACATCTCCGGATCCTCTTTTCTCTTCAAAAAATCGGGGTCCTTATCCAAATCTTTTCCTCTACGAGTAGAGTAAAGCGATGCAAAGAAAAGCCCCAAAAGGCAAGCCGGAAGAGAAATCATAAGTACTTGGGGAATAGAGACCATAAAGCCGTTTGCATTGGAGATTGTTACAAAGGCAACCACCGCAGCGGCTATGGGTGAGCAAGTTATACCAACCTGCGATGCTATTGATGCTACGGCGCAAGGCCTTTCCGGACGGATATTCTTTTTTAGTGCAATGTCGCAAATAATTGGCATTAGGGTATATACCACGTGTCCTGTGCCAACCAAAACAGTCAAAAAGAAGGTGGTTAAAGGTGCTAAAAAGGTGATATTTTCCGGATGTTTGCGGAGCATCTTCTCTGCAATCTGAATCATCCAATTCATTCCTCCGGAAGCCTGCAGAGTTCCGGCACAAGTAACAGCTGCAATAATAATGTAAATTACATCTGTTGGCGGAGTTCCGGGTTTTAATCCAAAGCCGAAGACCAAAATTGCAAGTCCTATTCCGGAGATGGCACCAAGAGCCAAACTGCCATATCGTGAGCCTACATATAGTGCCGCCAACACAATCAGTAACTCTATAATCATTATCGCACTCATAAAATATTATTTACTATCATTTTCTTCCTTTTGCTCTTCTTGCTCTTTGTCCTGAATCTGAATAACTCTCTGTTCGTCTCCTAAAAAGATATATTTGCATTTATGTTCAGGACTATAAATGCCAAAGCTCTTTATCTTGTACTTATCTCTTGCATATAGATAGTAATTGCAAATATCTGTTGCCGTTATGAAAGGTGTCTCTTCCTCTTCGTGACTGTGCATTGGTACATCATCTGCACTCCATCCATCTTCTTTGTATAGCGGATAGAAATTCTTATGGAAAGTATGAAATGCAAGAAAATTATTTTCATTATCAAAATCAAGAGCATAGTCATTGCCAAAAGGCATTACATCTTTGAGAAAAACACCTGTCAAAATATATAATCTTGAGAGGGTGTCGTTTACCCTTACGACATCAATATTAAAAGAGGCGTATTGCGGGTTGGGGTGCGATATTTGAATCTTCCCCTCCTCATCAAGTTTCTGCAAAGTTTCTATCATTGTACGCTTTTGAGTATAAAGCATTTTCTCTTGTTCGGTCATAGGTCTGATTGTATCCAAAGAAGCAGAGGAATGTCTTTTCTTATCAACCATAAATTCAAAAACGGCCTCCCCTTTGTTGTTGCCAAAAATCGTGTGCATTGTGGAGTCTGTAAAGTAGGTAAAATAGAGATCTACTTCCCCCTTTTGGGAACTAAGTTGATAGGCATCAGAACCCCACCACGCCATCTTTTCGTGTTGATACAGCAAAAATCCCTCTTCAATAGCATCTACGTGGAAAATGGCAGAAAAGACCAATCCTCTTACAAGGTCTTCTTTCTGAGTGGAGTCTATTTGAGCAAAAGCTTTGTTTACAGAGCTAAAACAGAGAATGGCCGCAAAGCAAACCATAAAAACAATAAATCTCTTTTTCATATTGTCACGATTTTGGAGTAAATATATCAAAAAAATTTCTTCACACTCCCGAAACAGGGTGAATCGGCTCTGCTTTCCGTAAGACTCTTCGCTTGCGCTCA
>CADBUS010000018.1 GCA_902797895.1 uncultured Bacteroidia bacterium
CCGGTAGTAAGAGCAGCACCCTCAGAGGAAACGGCTTGGGCAGAAGCAAGCATAATAGCGTCTTCATTAGCCCAATAGATTGGCTGAGTGCCGCAACCACTCGGGCGAGGGCCATAAATAGTCTTGGTGGCGGCAGAGGCGGTGCCTATGCCGCTGATGGTGATGGGAGAGAACTTTTCATTCTCACCACCACTACCACCGTGGCGAGTACGCTTACCACAACCACCAAGTACCAAGCTAAACGCAAAGGCTATAAGAACCAAGCCAACAAAGCTACTGCCACTATGGCAAAGCAGCCGAAAGCGAAATGGCCTCAAGCCTTTGAATGTCTGTGTTTTTTGATTCATTGTTGTTTATTTTATTTATATTTTTTGATTGATTCAAAGAAAGGAGGCCAAGGCCCTTGCAAAAGACGGCAGAGCCAAGACCTCCAAAGACATTGCAGCTCGTGTGAAATAATGATAAAAAACGAGTCAAAAAAGAAGAGCTGGAATGTCTGTATCGTATTTCCTTTTTAGCAAAAGCATAGCTCGGCTGCACGAGTCCCCATCCTTGACTAGCCGACAAGCGGATGTCTGCGGCTGGGGCTGTGCAGCTCTCGCTGCCTAAACACAATAAATGACGATGAATGAAACGTGAAAATAATGGTGAAAATAGAGATTCAATGAATAAGCCGCAACTCTGTAATTGGCTTAATATGAGCTTTTTATGCCCCCCCCCCCTGCCAAATTGGCAGAAACTCAACACTTTACGCGAGTTATGGCATACTACACTTATATTATTCAAGCTCTTCATTGAATACTAATTATTTGCAAAAGTAAAAATTTGATACTTTTTGCTCGCTTTTACGCCGCAAAGATATGAAAAACTTTTTTCATTTTCCAAACTTTTCACTTCTCTTTGCCACTGCTATCCTACATACCAACACGCAAAGGCAAGTTAAAAGAGAAACGAATTATTAACTTTGCAGTATGGATGGCAGATTAAGAAAAAAACTTGTACTCTTTACAAACAGCTTCCCATACGGGAACGGAGAGACTTTTCTTGCTCAAGAACTACTTTATTTGGCTGCGGAGTTTGATTATATCTCAATCTTTCCATTATATCGCCCGCAGGGAGAGGGCACAAATGCAACTCAAATAACAGAGGGCTCCGCAGCAAAAGAACTCCCTGCAAACTGCCGCTGTGTGAGAACTTTACTGCCATTTGACCATAAAGATAAATGGGGCTTTTTACGCAAGGGGCTGTT
Source organism: uncultured Bacteroidia bacterium (assembly GCA_902797895.1). Taxonomy (GTDB): domain Bacteria; phylum Bacteroidota; class Bacteroidia; order Bacteroidales; family UBA932; genus Egerieousia. The sequence continues at coordinate 1,250 of CADBUS010000018.1, forward strand.
TTGCAGGGCGCCCTTTTTCTTTGCCATCAAGGAGTTTTGCAGGGCGTTACTTGGGGTGAATATTAAGGTGGAAAATCCGGATGAGGATTTAAGATTTGAGCCTGAATGGATATATGATGGTATAGATCCAAAAAAGGATATATATATCAGAAAGAAAGCCCGCATTGGCAAGAGGCTCAAAATTTTTGCCAATTACTTTTTGATGTTGCGTACTATATTGGGCAACAAGGGGTTGATGGAAGAGGTTGTGCGTGAGTGCTCTAATGCTCAGATACTCTATTTTTATTGGGGCGATAAGAGCGTAATGATGGCTCCGTTTCTAAAGAAAAAGCTCGCCAAAAAAGTGGAGGTTATGCCTAAGATATGCGTAAGATTCCACGGCTCAGACTTATATGAGAGGGCCAAGGGGTATCTCCCTTTTAGAAAGATGATTATGCGCTCTACAGACTATGCTGCACCAGTATCCGAGGATGGGAAAAAGTACATTCTGAAAAACTACCGCCCTGCTCCAAAAGAGATTAAGGTTTGGCATCTGGGAACCCCTCTGCAGCCTAAAGAGCAGTGTATTAACCTTATGCGAGAGCCTTTGCAGGGGCATTCGCAAGAGCAGAGTGAGAAAAAGCAGAGCAGAGAGTTCAATATTGTGGGGTGCTCAAACCTAATTCCGTTAAAGCGAGTAGAGGTGATTCTTAGCGCATTGCAGCTTCTTATGCAAGATTCGAATAGAATGGCAGAAATCAAAGAGAGAGGCTACAGCCGCATTACCTATACCCATTTTGGCGGCGGACCGCTGCTTGATAAGCTAAAAGAGATGGCCGCACAGATTTGCAAAGAGGCCGAGAGTTCTAAGGAGAGCAAACCTATCGGGATAAAAATAGAGTTTAAGGGGCAAACTCCTAATAATGAGATTCTACGCTACTATAAAGAGAGAGGGGCGGATCTATTTTTACTTGTAAGCCGCAGCGAGGGGGTACCGGTATCTATTATGGAGGCTATGAGTTGCGGTATTCCTTTTATGGTTACCGATGTGGGAGGGGTGAGAGAGTTTTTCTCCGAAGATGAAAAGAGAGATTTTGTACAAACGTATCGGTGGGAGGGCGAGTGTATGTATATGCAGTATAACAATCTGCTACATCCTATGATATGGCCGCAAGAGCTTATGAATCAGATTTTTGACTTTATGTATTTACCTCAGCATACACGAATGTCGTTGCGCCAAAAG
>CADBUS010000019.1 GCA_902797895.1 uncultured Bacteroidia bacterium
AGTTCGCAAACTATACCTCCAATCAGAGCTACCACAAAGGAAACCAAAAACATTGGAAGCAAATCCTTAATCTGCGCAAAGGGTGAATAGCCTATGCTCTTACCTGAAAAATAGGCATTTACAAGCAGGGTTAAAATTGAGGCTGCCACCATTCCCCAAAGAAGCACCTGCAAACTCTTGAATATAATACCCAACACTATTGAGATAGCCATCAACACCTTTTTAAGTATCTCTATTGCAAGGAAGCAGCGCATCTTTCCCTTAATTTGCAGCAAATTCTGATATAGCCCCTGCGCAGGATAAAACGCTCCTGCCAGGCAAGTTATGGAGAGTATAGATGCGGCCATAAGCCACTTCTCTCCAATTAGACCAACTATAAAGGCACGAGATACCGCACTCAAAAAGAAGGAGATAAACACAGAGGCAAACATTGCAACCTTTAGAATTGTTCTAAAGACCTCCTTTAGCCTCTGGTCTGAATCCTGTGCCTTTGAGAGTACAGGAAAGCTCACGCGCTGAACTATTTGGGAGAGATTGTAGGAGGTTATGTTGTTGTATTTGTCGGAGGTGGTATATTGCCCCAGTATGGCAGTACCGTAGGATTTACCTATTACCGGAAAGTAGATATTCTTGAAAAAGGTATCGAGCAGACCTGTAAACATAACATTTGAGCCGTAGGAAAAAAGCTCTCTGAAACTTTTGACCGAGAATCTGAAAGAGGGCTTCCAACTACCCAAAATCCAGAGCATCAGGCTCTGAACAAGCTGCTTTGTAATCTGCTGACCTACAAGGCTCCATACTCCATACCCCATAAAGGCCATTCCTATTCCAACCACACCGCTCAATATGGCAGATACCACAGAACATATCGTAAGCCTCTTAAAATCAATGGCTTTAATAATAAGCACCCTCTGTATTATAGATACTGCATTGAGAATTAGCACAATGCTCAACACTCTCAACAAAGGTTGCAATTGCGGCTCCTCAAAATAGGAGGCTATATAGGGGGCTGTAAAAAAGAGCAGCAGAAAACAGAGCAGGCTCACAGAGAGGTTAAGTACAAAGGTTGTGCTCAAATCCTCTTTCAATGGCTCTTTCTTGCGGATTATAGCAGCAGAAAAACCGCTGTCTATCAGCGATATTGATATTGCAATAAAGAATGAAAGATGCCCTATCAAGCCAAACTCTTTTGGGGAGAGGAACCACCTCTGAAGAACAAAGGCCACAACAAAGGTTATTGCCAGGGAGGAAAAATTCTCTATAAAGCCCCACCTGGCACCCTTTATTGCAACCTTTTTCAAACTATCACCCAACCTTTTGGTTGTTAAGTATTATTTAATTGAGTTGGCATCCTTTGTAAAAATCTCAACACCTGAGGTTGTAAGAGGATGAACGAGCAATTTCTCTATTACATCCAAAGGACAGGTTGCCACATCTGTACCAACCTCTATACACCTTAGTATATGGCGAGTATGGCGTATTGATGCAGCAAGCACCTGAGTATCAAAGCCGTAATAATTATACATTCCAACTATCTCCTCCAAAAGCGCTATACCATCGCTTCCTATATCATCCAATCTGCCAATGAACGGACTGCAGTAGGTAGCACCTGCCTTGGCTGCCAAAAGAGCCTGTCCCACAGTAAATACAAGAGTACAATTTGTTCTGTAGCCTTTCTCTGAAAAATACTTTATTGCCCTTATACCATCTTCTGTGCAAGGGAGTTTTATAGTAATCTTCTCAGGCTCAATCTGATAAAGCTCCTCACCCTCAGCAATCATTCCATCGTACTTTGTTGCAAACACCTCTGCACTAACCGGCCCGTCAACTATGTTACAGATAGCTTTGTAGTGCTGGAAGATATTGTCCTTGCCTTTGATTCCTTCTTTTGCCATAAGAGAAGGATTGGTTGTAACACCATCAAGGATTCCCAGTGAATGAGCTCTGTAAATCTGCTCAAGGTTGGCTGTGTCAATAAAGAATTTCATAATTGTAATGTATTAGTTAGTTAATAATTATCTTTTTATCCCGATAGTTTCTCATTCAGATACCATTTTACGGTCTTTTCAATACCCTCTTCAAAAGAGGTTTCCGCTTTCCACCCAAGCTCTTTGGTGAGCTTTGAGGCATCTATCCCATAGCGCAAATCGTGGCCGGCCCTATCTGCAACAAAAGAAATCAACCCCAAAGAGGCCCCTTCTATACGCCCAAGCAATCTGTCCGCAACAGATATAATAAGTTTAACTATATCTATGTTCCTCCATTCGTTACCGCCTCCTATGTTATAGGTCTGGCCTACAGCACCTTTATGAAAAACCAAATCTATTGCCTTGGTATGATCTTCTACATAGAGCCAATCTCTCACATTTTCTCCTTTGCCATAAACAGGTATCGGCTTATTCTCTTTTATATTGTTGATTACCACAGGTATTAGTTTCTCCGGATATTGATATGGACCATAATTGTTGCTGCAGTTGGTAATCACTACAGGCAAGCCATAGGTTGTATAAAACGCCCGTACAAAGTGGTCTGACGATGCCTTTGAAGCCGAGTAAGGGCTGTGAGGCTCATACTTGCTGCTCTCCTTGAACAATCCGCCTCCGAGGCTCAACGAGCCATAGACCTCATCTGTGGAGATATGGTAAAATCTATGCTTGGCCGCCATCTCCTCTCTATTTTCAAGAGATGAACCCCAAAAATCCTTTGCTGCCTGCAACATAGTTAGCGTGCCAATTACATTTGTTTTAGCAAAGGCAAAGGGCTCTTTTATGCTTCTGTCCACGTGGCTCTCAGCGGCAAGGTGTATTATACCATCTACCCCAAACTGCTGCATCGTGGAGATAATCTTCTCATAATCACACACATCTCCTTTCACAAAATGGTAGTTACTGCGCTCGGCAATATCTGCAAGATTGGATAGGTTGCCGGCGTATGTGAGCTTATCGTAGTTGATAATCTGCACCTTAGGATACTTTTTTACAAAAAGCCTCACAAGGTGAGAACCTATAAAACCCGCACCTCCCGTTATAAGAATTGCACGCATACTACTCATAATCTACTTTTTACCCCCTTTTTTATCCAACAGTTTGCGCTCATTTACACACCTTTTCAGAGCTTCTCTCCAATAAGGCAGCTCCAACCCAAACCTCTCTTTTGTACTATGCTTATCCAACACCGAGTAGGCAGGACGCCTTGCCGCAGTACGATACTCGCTTGTTCTGCAAGGAGTTATCTTACAGCTAAATCCACAAAGCTCCTTAATAGCCATTGCAAAATCGTACCACGATGCCACCCCTTCATTTGTGCAATTATAAACACCCCAATCCTCAACACCAACTCGGCCGGCTAAAACCTCCATTGCCATCTTATAAACAACCTCTGCAAGATCGGGCGCGTATGTTGGAGTTCCTATCTGGTCATACACCACTTTAATCTCCTCTTTATCAGCTAATAAAGATAACATCTTTTTGTAAAAGTTTTTACCCACATTAGAGTATAACCAAGAGGTTCTGATAATAAAAAAGCCAATCTTGCTCGGTTGCCCATCTGCCCTCTTATGGCGCAAAGTCTCTTTATACTTTATAACACCATTCTCCTCCAGCTCCACAAGTTCTGAATAATTGCCATAAAAATGGCCCTGCACATCCAACTCTCCAATAGCTTTACTCTTGCCATAAACCCCGTATGGAGATGGGAAATTGTGAGGCTGGAATGGAATAGCCCTGCAACCCTTTCCATATACATAATCTGAGGAGATATGAATAAGAAAGGCATTATGCTTAGAGGCTGAAACAGAGAGGTTCAAAGGCCCTGTTCTATTTACGGCCATTGCAAGCTCCTGCTCTTTTTCTGCACCATCCACATCTGTATATGCAGCGCAGTTTATTATCAAATTTATTCTATTTTCCGCAATAAATTTATCCACACGCTCGGCATCTGTAATATCGAGCATATCTTTTCCGGCATAATAAAATTTTGCATCCGCCGGATTGCAAATTCTTGAGAGTGCTACACCCAACTGTCCATCTGCCCCTGTAATTAAAACATTAGGCAGAGTTTCCGTTTTTCCTTTCTTTTCTCTCCTTTCCATATTATAACCCTCTCTCTTTTTTCCACATTCCAAATGTTGGATGAAGTCTATCTTTTGCACTTATTATCAACTCATTCTCCTTGATAGGCCAATCTACTGCAATATCGGCATCGTTCCAGATAATTCCCCCCTCGCTCTCTTTATTGTAATAGTTACTGCACTTATAACTGAAAAGAGCCCTCTCCGAGAGTACCAAAAAACCGTGGGCAAAGCCCTCAGGGATAAAAAGTTGCAAATTATTCTCCCCTGTAAGCTCTATGGAGAAATATTTGCCAAAGCTCTTTGAGTGCGGCCGCAAATCCACTGCAACATCCCAAACAGCCCCTTCAACCACTCTCACAAGTTTTGCCTGGGCGTGCGGAGGGGTTTGAAAGTGCAGGCCACGCAGTACTCCGTATGAGCTAAGGCTCTGATTATCCTGCACAAAATCAGGTATTTGAGGAGCCAAGCGAGAAAGTTGCTCGCGATTGTAACTCTCAAAGAAATAGCCGCGGCTATCTCCCCAAACATCTGGTTTGATTATCAATAAACCCTCTATTGTTGCCTCTTTTATCTCCACTTTCTATCTATTAAATATACTATTCCGTTGCCCTGCCGCTTGCAAGGTCCATCAAATATTGCCCATAGCTATTCTTAATCATAGGCTTTGCAATTCTCTCAAGATCAGATGCTTTTATCCAACCATTCTTAAAGGCGATTCCCTCAAGACAACCTATTTTAAGCCCTTGGCGGCTCTCCAATACCTCAACAAAATTTGAGGCCTGATAGAGCGAATCGCAAGTGCCGGTATCAAGCCAGGCAAAGCCTCTGCCCAAACGCGCACACTTTAGTTCTCCTCGCTCCATATAAGCCTGATTTACAGATGTTATTTCAAGTTCGTTCCTCTGCGATGGCTTTACCCCTTTGGCAATCTCAACCACGCTGTTGGGGTAAAAGTAGAGCCCCACAACAGCATAATTAGATTTAGGCTTTTCGGGCTTCTCCTCTATGCCAATGACATTACCGGCAGAATCAAACTCCGCAACACCATATCGCTGAGGATCATTTACATAATAGCCAAAAATTGTGGCCAAACCACTCTGCGCATTCTCAACAGCCCCAAGCAGCAAACTATTAAGATTCTCACCGTAAAAGATATTGTCTCCCAATACCATACAGACACTATCCGAGCCTATGAACTCCTCTCCTATAATAAAGGCTTGGGCCAAACCATCGGGAGAGGGCTGCGGCAAGTAGGTGAAGCATACTCCAAAATCCTCTCCGCTGCCGAGCAAACGTCTAAAGGCAGGCAGGTCATCAGGCGTTGAGATTATAAGAATTTCCCTTATTCCTGCCCTCATAAGCACAGATATCGGGTAGTAAACCATAGGCTTATCGTAGATTGGGATAAGCTGCTTGCTTACCCCTTTTGTTATAGGATAAAGCCTTGTTCCGCTACCGCCTGCCAATACAATACCTTTCATTTTTTTTATTGAATAGTTTTTTCTATTTTTGGTTGCCTATTCACAAAGCGAATATGCCCATACAAATTTAAGAAAAAAAAATAATCAAGAAAACAACACTAAAATTGAAGGTAATATGAAAAACAGATGCAAACTTTTAACCCTTGCAGGTGTGTGTGTTACGCTATTTTTAGCTGCAACATCTTGCAGTACAGGCCGCTTGAACACACAGACCCTTATGTCCGGAGGTTCGCAGGTATTGCAGGCCGTAACTCTTTCAGATGCTCAGATACAGGCATACGTTAAGGAGTATATTAACTATTCCGATACCACAAACAAGGTGCTTCCGGAGAGCAGCCAATACACCAAGAGGCTACGTAAACTCACCGCAGGCCTTAACTATGTGGAGGGTATTCCTCTCAATTTCAAGGTATATGAGACAGATCAGATAAATGCTTTTGCCTGTGCGGATGGTAGTGTTAGAGTATATTCGGGCCTTATGGATATTATGACAGACGATGAGGTACTTGGAGTTATCGGCCACGAAATTGGCCACGTAGGGTTGAAGCATACCCGTAAGCAGTTCCAGCAATCACTACTTACCACAGCCCTTAGAAATGGTATAGCATCTGTAGGCGGAGTGGCAGCAAAACTCTCATCGGGGCAACTCGGCTCACTCGCTCAAAACCTTGCAAATAGCTCATTCTCAAGAAAGCAAGAAAGCCAAGCCGATGAATACGGATACGATTTCTTGGTTAAGAATGGTAAGAATCCATACTATATGGCAATGGCATTCGAAAAACTGAGCTCTGCAACCGGAGGCAATAGTAAATCTAATGTTGTAAGCAACCTCTTTTCATCTCACCCCGATGTGAGCAAGAGAATTGCCAAAATGGTTCAAAAAGCGGAGAAAGATGGTTACACCAGACCAAGCAGCAGTTTTACCGGCTCTCCAAGCAGCTCCACAAAAGGCTCTACAAAAACATCTACTAAAAATGTCAAAACGGTAAAAGTAAGCGACTTATAAAAGCATCAGAACTATCGTTGGATAATATACGTAAAAAGAGTTTGGCTTCTTTGCGAGGCCAAACTTTTTTTATCTGCGATTGTATAAAACCACCTCATTTCTTTATTTTAGTGGCCTTTTGTGATTTCAACCTGATGGCCAAGAGCATTTATTATGCGGTAAAAGGTGCTTACGCTTGGCACCATAATACCATTCTCAATCTTTGATATATAGCTTTTTGTAGTGCCTATTTTTGAGGCTAATTCAGATTGGGTAATCTTCTCCTCCTTGCGAGTTTCTCGTAATATTTGCCCTGAATAAAAAGCGTATGCTCTTTCCTCCGCCACCGCACGTTTATATGTACCTGGAGCTCCAAAGTCTTTATCTAAAACTTTATCGTAATCTCTTATTTTATGGTCATTTACAACTTTCTTCATAGTATGATTTTTTTAATTGTTTTGCTCTTTCTATCTCTTTTTTAGGTATCCTTTGACTTTTTTTCTGAAAACCATTTAATAGAACAACAATATTTCCCTTATCAAAAAAGAAAAATGTCCTAAATGTATTCCCCTCATACTCAGTCCGTAATTCGTATATACCATCTTCAATAAACTTAACAAACTTATTTGAAATTCTGTTTTGTGTTTTGATGAGAAGTAGGCCATACTTTACCTTTTCTTGTTGTTCTATTGTAAGAGTTCTCATAAATGCCTCAAAGCATCCTCCGTAAGTTATTATACGCCTCATTCTTTTATGGTGCAAAAATAGTTCAAGTTTCACAATTGTGCAACTTTTAATCTCTATCTAAATCATTAGTTGCAATCTTCTTTTGCAAATTAAAGAGACTTCCAGTAATCAGCCTTGCCAAAGAGTAAATTTATCCTGCCGGTATGTAAGATTTTGATAATCCTAAGATTGTACCAAAGAGATATTCAAAAATTAACCTATTTTAAGTAAAATAACAAAATCCACTAATTGTTAAATTTGCCAATTAAGTAATTATATACTACCTTTGCCAAAAATCATAGGGGCTCTATGTGGAAATACTAATGAATCTAAAAAACGAATTAAATGAAAAACAAGAAAGATTATAAAGGCACATCTAAAGCTCAAATTTTTGACGAAAAAAGCATTATAATAAAAACTCCCGATGGAGAGATTTTTAAAATGTTCTCTAATCTCGGTTGCTATAAAGACCTTAAGTATAAGGATTATACGCTTCATCTAATAGAGGCCATTTTTGATAAAAATTTCTCAGAAGATAAGGAGAAGATGATTGAAGGAATAGTTAGAGATTTTTTTAGAAATACGGTACACTGTATGGGCATAAATTATGGCGATCGTCATAATGAGCGCGTGCGTATAGGTAAGCGTATTCGTGAATTACGTGAAAATAAAAATATGGAAGCTAAAGAGCTTGCGATTTTAGCTAATATAGATGCAGCTAATCTTTGTAGAATAGAGCAGGGCAAATATTCTACAGGAGTAGATATTCTGTATAGAATTGCCTTTGCTCTTGATGCACAATTAGATATTATACCTAAAAACAAGTAAGATTATGACAAAGATTAAAATGGCCTACAACGAGGCTGGAGATGTAGTTTATTCGGATAATGCCGTAAAGGGCGAGAGATATTTTTGCCCTAAATGTGGCGGGGAACTAATTTTCAAAAATAGTGGCAAGAGAGGGCCTGGATCAAGATGTAAACATTTTTCCCATAAGGCCAAAAATCACGATTGCACAAATGAATCCATTTTGCACTCTATTTTTAAGCATAAAGCGGCGAAATTATTGAGAGAAAAAATAGATAATAAAATAGGCTTTGTAATATCGTGGAAATGCGGAGTTTGCGGGAAAAAATATGAAAACGGAAATTTACTAAAAGTCGCAAATGAAATAAAGGAGGAGTATTGCTTAGAGGTTGTTTGTAGGCCTGACATCGCAATTTTAGATATTAGTGGAAAGGTGCGTATCGCCATAGAAATTGTTGTTACGCATGAACCGGAAGAGAAAACCTTAAAATATTACAGAGAAAATGGAATTATCTTAGTGCAGTACAATGTGATAGAGGATGATATTTTTAGGGTTGAAGAAAGGCTGAAAACTCCAGACCGTCTATCTTTATGTTTGAATGAAAAATGTAAAGAGTATAATGCTCTCACAGCAAATCCTATTATTAGATATAGAAAAGAAAAATGTCCTAAATGTGATGGCTTTTATTATGTGTTTTTCAAAGAAATAGAAACGGCAATAGGTAGCTTACCTTATCCACTTACAAAGCAAGATTGTTTGGATATAGCAAAAAAGTTTAATATAATTTCTTTTAGATTTAGATATGATATAGAGCCTAATAACCGAAAAACTATTAGAGCTATTGCGACACATTGTTTTTGCAGCAGAAGATGCCAAATTTCATACTATCCTATGAGATTTCCTTACCCAAAAAGAAATAGACTTTAAGATCTCTTTACCATTTATATAATCAATAATATACTTATTATGAAGAAAATAGCAAGAGCTTTCATTTGTGGCGGATTATTTACCCTATTGTTTTTCTATAGTCAGTCATTATTTGCACAAAAGATTAATAAAAGAGAACTAAGAAGAATTGATGTTATTTCATTTCTACCAGACACAAGTGATGGTAATGCAGATACTTTTTGGAAGGCAATTCTGGAGGAAGAAAATGAGGTTTCTGCAACAATTAATAAGATTATGACGCAAAAGAGAGGACTTGGTGCGGCAGCCAGAAAAGAGCTTAATAGCGCTATTTTAAGACACTTACAGTATTATGGTAGTATCATAGAGTTTGATTCCTCTTTAGACTCTCTGAAATTTCATTTAATTGGCAATCTTGCTAATCAAATTTACATTCACAAACTGAATGAACTCTCTTTGAATGCCTTTGCGGCCCCCAATGGTAATATAGTTATATATAGCGGATTGAAAGATGCACTTTCTGGTTTTAGGCAAGAATATATCATAGCGATTATCGCTCACGAAATAGTGCATATTTTATTAAAACACAGCTTAATACAATCTTATAAGCAAAAGAAAAGAGAACGCAATAACAAGATTGGAGCTGGGATAGCTGTAGGATTACAAGCATTTGCCGATGGTATGAATGCTATAAAATCTGGTAGATATACAGATAATTCCGCATACTATGCCAGCATTTTCAATAGTGCTAAAAACGATACATATATGTATCAATTTCGTTACAGTAGAGAGATTGAATTACAGGCCGATGTTGTGGCATTCCGATTATTGGACTGGATTGGAATTGGCGGAGAGAAATTGAAAGAGGCTCTGATTTTAATTCAAGCCCCTTTTGAGTATCATTCAGACACGGATAATCACTACACTATAACCAAACGAGTGGAAATATTGAAAAATCTTGAAAATCAACATAGAATTAAGTATTTAGAGTCCCCTCTAAAAGCAAATAACAATAGAATAAGAGAAACATCTCTAAAATTTATTGAAATTAAAATAGGAGAAGAGATTATATTAAAAACTTTATCTGGCAAGCCTTCTGTTTGGAGTTCGCAAGATACTACCGTAGTAAGAGTTAATAAAAATGGTTTGATAAAGGGTTTGCTAAATGGTCAAGCACTTGTATGGGCTAATGATACTATTTCCAATACCCCTGAATTACACGTTATAAATGTTGTAGGCAATAGATAGATAATCTACCTTAGATGAGATTTTATCCTTACTCCTTATACTCACAAAAAAGCAAACTATCAGAAAGTTATATCTCGTCGCTTTAGCAACCGGCACGGAGTGCCGCCTCGCAGCTTAGCTGCGTATAAAAAGAGCGGTTTGACCGCTCTAACTCCTATTGCTCCCACAAAAAAAAGAGAAGCAGTTCTAAAAACTGCTTCTCTGTGGGAGCAATAGGAGTCGAACCTATGACCCTCTGCTTGTAAGGCAGATGCTCTAAACCAACTGAGCTATGCTCCCGAATCGTGGC